>JAYQWJ020000107.1:0-3254 GCA_035829175.2 Candidatus Albibeggiatoa psychrophila | reverse complement strand
TCCCCCTGCTCAAAAAAATAAATTTAATTATAACTTAATCTTTTTATCGGCAAAATAAAAGCATTACTTTACCGATAGACTGCCATTAATTCTTACTGATTGAATCGGCTATTTTTTGAATAAAAAGGCTGTTTCCATCTTTTTCCAACGCCGCAATGTTCATAGCATGTATAACGACGGGCGTGTTTACAATCCAATTTTCCATCCAATCGCTACCGTCAAGAAATTCCTGTCTAAATCTCACGATTTTAGTTTTGACACCATTGATTCTAATCGATTTGCTTTCAAATACGTTTGAAGGTATGCCCATGTGTTTACGTAGGTATTGTTGCGCCTGCTCATTAATATTGCGTCCTTTAAATCCTAGCGTTCCCTCAGCCCCTCTTTCCTTTAAAAACGCAACCGACACACCATCATCTTGCTGATATTGTTCAAATAGCAAGTTGCACGTCGCTACTTTTGCAGCTCTAACAATGGAGTCACCTATTTTCGCGCCGTCGGCTTGATAGCTTTTTTCGTTACCTAAGCCAGCGGCACTTACTAGCGCAATCAATTTAGCCTTGTTTCGACTCTCTTTTTCGCTCATGATGCTAGTGCTAAGGCTATAAAATGCCTCTCTGCTACCTTCCCATTCTTTAATTAACTCAACCTGCCCCTCAACTGAGAAACTATCAAAATCAATGTAGTCAATTCGGGGGCTATCAAACTTAGCTCTATCCGCTGCTAAAGGGTCGAAAACGCTTTTCCCACTGTTATAAACCCCGTTTTCAGCATAAAGTTTAAGAAGGTCGCCCTTCACTTTTTGGGATTGCTCATCTAGGGTTAAGTCTTTTTTGATTGCATGTAATTCATCAAGCCGTTGTTGCGATGGTGTAGCAGCTAAAGCTATTCTTTCACGGTAGGTATACTTTACCTCCGATCTTTCCTCATCAATGTCCACATCATCGTCATCAGTAACAATACCGTGGATGTTTTCAGGCAAAATACCCATTGCCAAAAGGTCATAATAAAAGTATCTAGCAAAATGTGTAGTCGATAAGTAAGCGATAGCCTCATATCGTGCAAGGTCGTGGAATTCTTGTGAAAACTTGTAAGTTCCATCAGCTAGCTCATTAATGAAAAGCGTTGCGACTGCCACATCTAATTCACGCATAATTGTCACAAGCGCGTCTTTAGTAGCCTTGGTTTGTCCATTATCTCGAATACTGATAGCTGCGTTTTGAAATTCTACTTTCTTGTGGTCAACAAAATCTTCTAACGTTTTCATACTGATAAATCTATTACCGCCGCTAGTGTACGCCGCTATAGAGATATGCCAATCAAACGCATGTCTAAAGCGATATGATGCTTGCTTCAAACCGTTTGCGCCTGAACTAAATGGGGACGGCTGTGCAAATGCGTACATTTTCGTGAAAGACGGTGCGCCGTCAATACTCACGCCGCTTTCCATCACAGGGCTATAAATGAACACATCAATATTTTTTTCAGCTAGGAACTTATTAGGATTGTCTTGAAACTCATTTGGGTCGAAAGATTCAGTAGCATTGTTTTTGCCCTTACGTCGATACACAATTAATTCCTTGCTTGAACCACCTGTATAGACCGCAATATTTAAGGTATTGCTAGAATCAAGTTCAGAGTTATTGCAAAACAGCCTATTCAATTTTAAGCCAATAGCTTTAGCGTCGCCAGCCGTATTGCACGGTATTGCTATGCGTCCTTTTACGCGGTCGCCTTTAGCTGTTTCTGATAATGCTTGGCAATCTGATGTCAACATATCTAAACCCGCGCCGTAGTGGGTGTTGCCAGCGCAAAACGATACGTTAATGTCTTTCATGTGGCTACTTTCAACGTGGTAGACTTGGTAGTCGCATTGGGCTATGTCTACAATGAAGTTAATCGTTTTCTGAGTTAGAAAGGCATCCATCACAATGACTTTATCTGCTTTTTTAATCAACATTTTGAGGGTTTGCAGTATTCGAGTTTTCTCGACAATCGTTTTACCAGTTAAGTGATTTAACAATAATTCGATTTCATCAAGAATCAATATGAATGGCTTTTTGTTGCGGTTGATTGCTATATCAGTGCATTCTTCATTAAACAGCCCTAAACCGCCCTTGCCTTCACTCAATTTCAGCAACGAGTCGAGAGTGTAGACCACTTTCAACGGCGCGTTGGTGTCGTTTACCAAGTCATGCTTTAACCCCTTGACATCCTCAACATCATACTGAGATACCATCATTTTGAACTTATCGATATGCTCTTTTTGAGTGATTTTGCCATTAGAATAGTCCATAGCCGCTTTATTCATGCTATTTGTTAAAGCAATAGTCAAGTTAACCCGTGCTGCCAAACTCAATACATGTGAACCTAAGTGACGCATTAAGTGATAAATGCCAGCCGCGACTGACTTACCAGTACCTAGCGGCGCGTTGATGAATATGAGCTTAACTAGAATATCTAGCAATTCCCAATTTAAATATCGACCATCCTTTAAATCTTTAGCCAAAATGCGCTTGTATTGCGGTGCTTTAGTATCCAAGGCAAGCTCTTTAAAATAAGGCGATATGCCGCGTCTCATTGTTTTCTCGATTTGCTTATCAACGTATTCCCGACTTGCCACGGTCAATCCCTCTGTGAATTCGCCTACACGCGCTAGAACTAAAGGCGGTGCATATCCTTTCTTAACTATGAAATTGCATATTGTTTGGCACAAGATGATTTGAGCATGTTGAGACAGTTCTTTACCTTCAAAATGCTTTTTAATTCTCCATACTGACTTGATTGTACTAATATAGCCGCTTTCTGTCATGTAGAAAATGATAGGGTTGCCTTTGGATTTGGACTTTGCTTTACTTAGGACTTTCCGCCCTCTTTCTCGCAATTCCTCAACATCTTTTTTGCGTGGGCTTTCGTCTACTAGACCATCATGCAATTCTTTAGTAGCAGCCCTGTAATCAATCCTACCTACAGCATCATAACCGCGTTCTAGGCTGCCATAATACTCTGTCAAGCCCTTGTCCGTATCATTGCAAGGGTTGTCACCGTAATCTGTGAATTCATCAAGCCCGTCG
Organism: Candidatus Albibeggiatoa psychrophila; assembly: GCA_035829175.2. Taxonomy (GTDB): domain Bacteria; phylum Pseudomonadota; class Gammaproteobacteria; order Beggiatoales; family Beggiatoaceae; genus Albibeggiatoa; species Albibeggiatoa psychrophila. The sequence continues at coordinate 180 of JAYQWJ020000107.1, read as the reverse complement.
AGCGGGTCGATACCATGAGGAGTGAAGTTATAAGGACTAATACTGTTAGGATGCCGTCCAGTATCTTTTAAATTTTGATTGTACTTGCGGGGTAATTCATTGTTGACCGCAACGTTCAGCGTGTGGTCAATTTCCTCAACAATACCATCCATAAGCGCATCGTAATCATCAAAATTTGAT
>JAYQWJ020000106.1:0-6266 GCA_035829175.2 Candidatus Albibeggiatoa psychrophila | reverse complement strand
ATAAGTTATAAATACAAGCCTTCTTTCGCAAGATACTGATTTTATTATATTCTTTAAAAAACATCCGAATCATTGAAAGCCAAACCTGTAATAATTTGTTGATATTTATCCGTCAATTATATTGAACATCGTAAAAAATAGTCTACACTCTAATACTAAGGGCTTTAATTTTTAACTTTATTTAGGATTAACTATTAAATTGCTAATGATGTTTTGTTATAAATATGACGTTTAATCATTTTTAGAAAAATAAGTAGGATTGATATAAAACAATAAAGACCAAGGACATGGCATATTTCGCAGGGCTAATTAAGAAGTTATTTATTATTTATTATTTCTTTTCTTCAACAAACCCAAGGTCACAAGTCATGTATCAAAGCAACGCGCAGTCCCATCAATCTGAGATAGAACAGGAAGATAAACTCAACACCGAAGAACGTATTTGGGATATGTATTATGCCATTAAATACGAAGACTTTAATGAATTTGAACGATTAGAACACTCAAAGTCGTTTGATACTGTTCAAACCGCTAGCTTTTTTGGTTTTGGTTCAGTTTTTCTTGTACTTGCCATGTTATTTTTATAAAAAACGTAAGGAGGTTTTGAATTGCATTTTTACATTAATCAACCTCTCGTTTCATTATATCTCAGTGAAACGAGAAATTAATCATTCAGATGTTTTTAATGGTTTAGCGAGTAGAACCCATTAACTCTTCAGGAAATGGTTCAACCCACTTCCAATCAGGTGCAGCTTCTTTCGATTGATGAATCAGAGATTGCAGGTCTTTGTTAGTATCAGGCACTTTATCCCATAAATGATTTAGAATTTGTGAGGCTAATTCATCTTGAGTTTGCTGAGTTAACAAGCTTGATGCCCCTTCATATAATGCTGTCCGCACCATATTAATATCTTCATCCTCCTCAAACCAATCATAATCCATCAACACTGCATGTAATGGTGCAATTTTTAGTTTATTCAGAATCCAATCCAAATCCAACAATAATGATTTCAACTCACCTTTACGATTTGCATTGTACAAGTGCATACTCAAATATTGGAAGAAATAACCATCATTTGGCCCACTAATCCAACCATGTTGATCGCATAAGCGTCGGTAAGCAACTAATAAATGATTATGTAATTTATCAATTTCTGATTCAGCATAAGCAAATTCATATTGGTAAGAATGCAGGGAAATGACTTTGCCCAATGACGACGACTCTCTGATTTGTAACATATTGCGGGAAGCCAATTCAGCTAAAAAGTTTTCAACATCCTCATTTGACATTTGGTATAAATATTTCCATAACACTTTGATTGCAACCAGTGGAATACGTGTGTAATCACCAAAAACCGACAATGATGAATAATATTCACCTTCTTCACCCAAATCATCCACATTCATAAATAAAGCTTGCATCAAAATATGTGGATATTTTTCTGGGAATTCAAAGTCGGTATTTTGCAAATTTCTTGCAACTTCTTTCCATTCATCCAATCCACAATGTTTAATAATATTTGCCACATAAGCTAATAAGCTTGGAGAATGCTGGCATAACTTAGCCAACGAATCCAATTTAATCGGCACATCCTCACGCTTCACCTTATTACCAACCTGCTGCATAAAGTAATTGACCGCATGTTCAGGCGAAAATGGTTCTAAATTAAACAGCGCAGTTTTAGGTAAAAAATATTTCAGAATATCAAAAAAGTTGTCTTCACTGGTGGTTATTAGGATTTGTCCATATTGACCTAATACATTGAAAGATAAAATATCTTGTGGGTCAATAGCATCATCAAATATAACTAAACAGGTTTGGGTTGCAGTCAAACGCTTAATTCTCTCACCTGCGGCTTCGGGATCGACAAACCACAATTTTTTATCATCCAAGCCATGTGAAATAAAAGTCAAACGAGTCAAAATATCAGGCTCTTTACCCATCGAAACCCAAAAAATACCATCAGGATAAGCAGTTCTAATCGCACTATCACGCGCTAATGTCGCTGCCAACACAGATTTACCCATTCCAACAGGTGCAGACAATAAAATAGGCGGACGTTCTTCTTTGTAGTCTGTCAGTATTTGCTGTTTGATTTGGCTAAATAAGGTATTGTTAATCACTGCATTGTTCGGCAATACAGGCACATTATATAAATTAGCGGGTTTAATATCTTTTTTCAATTGCGCGAGCTGGTAACGAATACGCTGCAACTCTTTATCAACATCTTCCATCATTTCCTGCAATAATAGCTGACGTTTTAACTCAACTTTTAGATTTTTGTATTCATGCAGTTTAATAATGACTTTTTCAAATCTGGTGTGATAATACTTAAGTTGCTCAATTTGTTGTTCTGAAACCTGTTTTTCTGCGCGTCCAGAACTTTTTCCAGTTTGCGGTCCACCATCATCGCCTAATCCTGCAAGGTCATCAATATCATCTAATAAATCTTGAAATTCATTCATTGGCAATACAATTGAACTTTTATTGCCTAATTCATCTGTCAAATATTGTTTATGTAATAACTTCTCTTCTACCATTTTTGACGCTATCACAAACCCGCCCTCCTTGCTTTAGTATTCTGAACCGTACATTATAAGCCTAAAATAGATATTCTGAGAATCATTGATAAAACAAATCTTCTTAATCAAGGAACTGGAGTATGAGTTAAATTTCAAGCCGTTACTTGCAGCCAGAAAGTCACAGGTCCATCATTGGTTAAACTGACTTGCATATCAGCACCGAATTGACCCATTTCGACTATTGGATGTAGTTGTGTTGCTTGTTCACAAAAATAATTGAATAAACTCAAACCTTGTTCAGGTGCGGCGGCGGGGGTAAAACTGGGACGTGTGCCTTTTCGAGTATCGGCGGGCAAAGTGAATTGCGGCACTAACAACAATCCACCTTGAATATCTTTGAGACTTAGATTCATTTTATCTTGCGCATCACTAAATACACGATAACTTAATACACGCTGCAATAATCGCTCAGACTGCTGTTTTGTATCAGCTTTTTCAATACCAAGCAACACTAACAATCCAGTATCAATTTGCCCAATGATTTTCTTATCAACACTCACCTGTGCTTGTGTCACACGCTGTAATAAAGCGATCATTCTGTCTTTTCTAAACCAAATTTATAATAAGTTGTATTTAAATATTCAGTGACTTGTGCCAATTCATCATCAAACCATTGCGTCCCAGTATTAGCAGCACAGGCTTGAACTCGGCTTTGTAAAGCTGTTAAATCTTTGATACTACTGTCAACTTGATCTTCACGCGTATAAATCTGTTGTGGCTTACCATTGGTCATTGAATCATGGCAAGACACGCAGGCTTTATCATGTAATTGCTGACCTTCTGAGATTTCAGCAACTTCATCCTGTGCGTATACGGCAGCACTCATAACTAAACTGATTAAAAATAACCAACGCATATTATTGACTCCATTGATAATAATTATTTTGGCAGATTGAGAACTACCCGTCCTTGAAGAATTGGCAGTCCTGAAATGTCAAGTTTATAACAAACCGTCTTTTCTAAACATATCTTTAATACCACGAATGGCTTGACGGGTACGATGTGGATTTTCAATCAAGGCAATTCGCACATGATCATCACCATAACTACCAAAACCAATTCCCGGAGACACTGCGATTTTTGCCTCAGATAACAGCTTTTTAGAAAACTCTAAAGAACCTAAATGTTGATAATGTTCAGGAATTTTTGCCCATACAAACATGGTTGCTTTGGGTTTTTCAACCTTCCAACCCGCTGCATTTAAACCATCACATAAAACATCACGACGTTCCTTATACATGTCGCAAATTTGTTGGACACATTCTTGTGATTCTTCCAATGCGGTAATCGCAGCCACTTGAATTGGGGTAAACATGCCGTAATCAAGATAGGATTTAATTCGCGCTAAAGCTGCAATCAAGGTTGGATTACCACACATAAAGCCCACGCGCCATCCGGGCATATTGTAGCTTTTTGATAATGAAAATGATTCGACAGCAATTTCTTTCGCGCCATCCACTTCTAAAATAGACGGTGCTTTATAGCCATCAAACACAATATCAGCATAGGCTAAATCATGAATCACCCACACTTCATGTTCACGGGCAATTTTGACTACTTTTTCAAAAAATTCTAAATCAACACATTGCGTGGTTGGATTACCCGGAAAATTCAACACTAACATTTTTGGTCGCGGCCAAGATGAGGTGATGGCTTTTTCTAATTCTTCAAAAAAATTAATCCCCGGTACAAGTGGAACATGGCGAATATCAGCCCCTGCAATCACAAAACCATAAGGATGAATCGGATACGCGGGATTAGGCACAAGCACAGAATCACCCGGTCCAACAGTTGCTAATGCCAAATGCGCAAGTCCTTCTTTTGAACCAATGGTGACAATCACTTCTTTGTCATAATCCAATTCAACGTTATAGCGGTTGGCATACCAATTTGCCATCGCTCGACGCAAACGTGGAATACCTTTGGAGGCAGAATAACGATGTGTATCCTTGCGACTGGCGGCTTCCACCAGTTTATTGACAATGTGTTCTGGCGTGGGTTGGTCTGGATTCCCCATGCTGAAATCAATGATGTCTTCGCCTCTGGCTCGCGCTTCTTGTCTTAACTCTCCAACAATATTAAAAACATAGGGCGGCAAACGTTGTATGCGTTGGAATTCGTCTTTCAACTTTCAATCCTTTCAGTACTTAGGACAGGAATGATTTTCGTATGTGATTCCTGACGGTGTTGTTGCATTGCATTAAGAGTCTTATAGAACCGATTTGACATCTTTAATTGGAACAGCCGCTTAAAAATGTCGTTAAGCGTTTGCAAAAATACAAACGTTATTCACGTCGTCAACATCATTGCTTAATAACTCAAGCCTTAAATGACTCTTACGTGCGTTTAAAGTCTCGCTGATTCTTGTCGCGACTATAACTACTATAGTTATTCAGATTGATTGCAGCATTTACATCTCGGTCAATGACTAAACCACAGTCACAACTGAAAATTCTGTCTGCTAATGTCAAATTGTCTTTCTTTGCTCCACATTTGGAACAAGTCTTACTGCTGGGAAAAAATCTATCAGCAATCACAACAACGCAGTTTCTTAATTTGGCTTTGTATTCAATAAACCGCCGTAACATCCCAAAACCAACATCTGCAATAGCTCGGCTCAACTTTCTGTTTTTCATCATGCCTTTGACATTCAAATCTTCAAGTACAATTCGGTCAAAGGTCTTGGTTAGATAATTGGAAAGTTGGTGAGCAATCGCAGCGCGTTGTTTTGCAATCCGAAAGTAAAGTTTTTGAATCTGGAGTTTGGCTCTCGCTCGACGATTCGAGTCTCTATTTTTCTTTCTTGCAAAGTGACGCTGTAATTTCTTTAACTTACGCAAATTCTTTTGTAATAATCTTTCATTTTGATAAACCTCACCGTTACTGAGTGTTGCGAGTGTTTTAATGCCTAAATCAACGCCGACAGATGCTTGTCTATTGGGGTATTCTGTAACGTAATCATCTGTTTCAATTAGGAATGACGCAAAATACCTTCCTGCTTTTTTGGAAATGGTGACTTGTTTTAATTGACCGCTAAAACGAATCAGTTCACGCATACGGATGTAACTCTTCAACTTTTCAATGCGCAACCAATTGCCAAACACACCAAACTTTTGCGGTGTTCGGATTGAAAAACTTTCTTTCACATCTTTGGCTTTAAATTTAGGAAATCCGGGCTTTTCCTTCTTTTTCACCCGACGAAAAAACTGACTGAAAGCATTGTGTAAATCTTGAATCGCATTCGCAGAAATATGAAACGAAATCTCTTGATACCATTCAAATTGTTCACGAATGGTATTTTTATAAAAATCATATGCTGCTTTGAGTGAGAACTGATTTTCTTTCTGACTAAAATATTCAAGAAGTTGATTATAGCAATGTCGTACAGTACCACAGGCTTTATTCAGATATTCCTTTTGTGCTTCATTGGGTTGGAGTTCGATTTTATGTGCCAATAACATGGCTTAACTTCCTCAGTTACATCATATTTCAGTCGTGATGGAGACTTTAAGGTGACATGCTTTATCTGTCAATGCCTTCTTGGTATAAATTTTAGTTTTAAAAATGTTTTTCTGAATTGGTTTTAACAAAATTGCCTGTGATCTGGAATGTTTTCCAATAATATTGGCTTGACCATTCTTTATCGCTTAAACTACTTGTATACGACATCCTTTTTTCACGCC
>JAYQWJ020000105.1:0-13500 GCA_035829175.2 Candidatus Albibeggiatoa psychrophila | reverse complement strand
GGCACGTACGGGAGAGGGAAAATAAAGCACTTTCTGAGCCTGCGAAAAAGCTTGAACTGAGTAATAAAAATACTTGTAATCCTAGGCGAAAAATAATTTCAGGTTCAAATAGCAATGTCGTATCGAATGCTAAAATTTGATAAGTCTGCAACCAGAAGGCTTGAAAGTAATTTGAGATTGCATCCATAGGATTTTTTTTGTTCTAAGGCGAGTGGCACTGTTTATAACAAGTCATTATGACATGGTAGTGAAGTGCTGACCGAATGCGGCTGATTCAAATAGCAGTCTGACTGGCAATCTATTAAATTACCAGCCCCAAGACTATTTATTGATATAACTTATTGTATTTTTCTTGACTGTATTGCTGTGTGAAATGATTAAAATTCATATCATTTTCTAAAAATAAGGAATCAACCAAATTCATTTGTGATTGAAACTGTTTTAATATTGGATCATTATTCAACTCAGGGTTGACGATTTGCGGCACAATAATTAACACTAGCTCAGTGCGCGTGCTTTCATCTGAAGTAGAAGAGAATAAGGCTCTTAGCTTGGTTTTTCGTAAGATAGGTAAACCTGAATTACTATAATTGCCATTATCTTGGATTAAGCCGCCAATCACAATGGCAGTCGCATCACGTATCACAACATTGGTTTCAATTTTACGTTGTGAGAATGCGGGGTACTGTTGATTATCTCCTCTCGACGTATCAATCTGTGACACTTCTTGGGATACTTTCATATTAATAATCCCATCATCGTTAATACGTGGAGTTACTTTTAAAATGATACCTGTATCTCGATATTGCACTTCGTTAGAGGTATAACCTGTTGTTATATTTGAAGAAGTGCTGGTGTTAGTGCGGGTAATAACAGGCTCATTTGTACCGACATTGATGGATGCCTCTTCATTGTTACGCACCAAAATCGAAGGACGGGATAATAAAGAGACACTGCCATCCGAATCAACTAAATTAAGCAATGCGGTGATGTCGCCAGAGAAATAATTGAGTATCAAACCACCAGTACTGGTAGTGCCGAAATTCGTACCCACATTACTTTGCGCTGATGCACCATTACTATCTATACCAAATTGATTAATTAACGCCGTCCAATCAATACCAAATTTAGTTGTTTCAGTTAACGTCACTTGTGCAATCACCACATTAACCATCACTTCTTTGGGAACACGGTCTAACATACGAATGGTTTCAAGTAATTGTTGATAATCGCGCGGAGTGGCTCGAATCAATAAACTGTTGGTCTTTTCATCTGCCACGATATTGACTGTTAATTCAGCCGAGACTGCAATCGAGTTATTTGTGGACTTATTGCCCCGTTCTTTGTCCAAGGCCGCTTTATTATCTGATACTTGCAAAGGCAACTGACCGTTAGGCAATGTTGAATCAAGCTCGTCTTTTTTCTTCACTTCCTCATCTTTTTTATCATCTTGCTTAAACACATCAGTTAAGGTCGCAGCTAATTCTTTTGCTTCAAGATTTTTAACCCGATAAATAAAGATTTGTTCGATACTTTCGTCGCTTTGCTCATCAAGTATATTTAGCCACATTTCAATTTCTCTAAAGCCACCTTTAGGCGGTGCAACAATCAAAATCGAGTTAATACGTTCTAAAGCAATTACTTGATAAGCAGGAGCACTACCCATCACCGATTGTAAAATTTGATCTAATTCTGCTTTGACTTCAGAGGCCTTAGAGTTTTGCAAACGAAACAAACGAATGCCTCGATGTACAAAGGGGTCAGCATCAATGATTTTAATTAAGCGATTCACTCGGTCTAAAATCGTTGGCGTGGTGATAATACCAATAATATTGAGATTGGCTAAATTTAAAATTCGTCCTTGAGGCTGGATCATTGGGGTAATCGCAGCACTGGCCGATTCCGCCGTAATATAACGCAACGGGGTAATTTGCAGCACTTGAGAAGAATCACCTCGCCCGCCTAATTTCAAACCAATCGTGCCCGGTAAACCACTACTCGCGCCAATTTTTTTCAAATAATACACGCCACCACGTTTTTCCATCGTAATCCCCGTTTCTGACAACAATAGTTGCAATAACGGCCACAAATCCTGTTTGCGTAAATCCTTGCCATCAGCGGTGCGCATAGTAATTTTTTCTGCACCAATCGCGGTATCAACGACGATACTAATACCCATGGTGTCAGCTAAAATTTGCACCACATCACGTAAAGGCACTTGTTCAAAATTAAACTTAAGCGGTTGTCCTGTTTTCAGGTCAAATTTAGGGGCTGTTTCAGTGCTGGTTGTAATCGTGGGTAGCGAACCAATTTGATTGATTTCTCTCAGTGGCTCAGCGTTGTTTTTTGGCAATGCAGTAATTGGTGAATCGCTGGGTACAGCACTCGCAATCGAAGGCATTTCTTGTTGCAAATGACTGTTAGCGACATCTAAAGCCGATTGAGGTGCGGGCTTTTCAGGCGGCGTGGCGCAAGAGACCAGCAGACCTGACAGTAAAAGCAAACTTGTAAGTGATTTAAAAGACATGCGGTATATGAAATCCATTAAGCATAATTGTTTGTTTAAATAATACATTAAAGCTGTACATCAGTGATACTGAAAATTGCAGAAAGCATAATAATCACAATCGCACCTACGACAACCCCAAGTAGCAAAATCAATAATGGCTCAGCTAAGGCAACCAAGCGAGAAGTTTGTTGTTTAACATTAGTGTCAAAGGTTTCGGCTAATTTTTCTAAAATATCAGCAGTGCGTCCCGATTCTTCCCCAACCACGACCAATTGTGCGAGTAAAGTAGGGAAAGTGGCGGTATTAATTAAGGATTTTCCTAAACTTGCCCCACTACGCACCGCTTCTTCAACTTGTTCTAAACTTTTGCCAACAACTTCGTTTTCCATTACACCCCGCGCAATATGTAATGCTTTGAGCAATGGAATGCCTGCACTGAGTAATGAACCTAGGGTTCGGCAAAAACGTGAAGATTCAGCATCTAACAATAAATTTCCAAATAACGGTAGGGATAATAGGAATTTATCGCGTTGAAATCGTAGCTCGTTGGTACTGTCCAAGCGTTTCCAACCTAACCACACAATAATAGGCAAAAATAGCAATGTCCAGCCATAGGTTTTTAGCCATTCACTCGTATTGAGTAAAAAAGCAGCGGAACTGGGCATACTCGTCCCCATATCTTCAAACATTTGCGCGAACTGTGGCACAACAAATACCATTAACATACCGACACTGAGCACGCCAACCATGAGCAAAATCATCGGATAAATCATAGATGAAACCACAATACGTTTTGCTTCATCAGCATTGGCAAGAAAACTCGCTAATTTAGGCAGTAATTTTTCTAAAATGCCCCCTTCTTCACCCGCATGAACCATGTTGATATACATACGTGAAAAAGTTTGAGGATGGTTTTGTAACGCATCTGCGAGACTTTTGCCTTCTTTGACATTGGTGCGTAAATCAGCAATCAGTTGTTGCAATGAGGGTTTGGCGGTAATCCCTTCCAATAAGGTCAATGCTCGGTCAATCGGAATTCTCGCCTCAACCAATGTGGTCAAGCCATCGGTAAAATCAATTAAGTCACGGTTACTGATTTTGCTGCCACCAAAACTTAATACGTTGCTACTTTCGTCAGCCAGTTCCTCAATTTTGAGCGGAATCAATTGCTGACTTTGTAAGGAAAGCACTACAGCCTGTTCATTTTCTGCGGTCAATTGACCATATTGGATATTGCCTTCAATGTCACAGGCTTGATATTCGTACTTGTGCACAATATTTCTCTTTGTTAATCAAGCTTGCTTGGGATAATGCGATAACACAGAATGCGATTTATTCCCAATTCTACAAAAAACAGTTAATAATTGCAGCGTATTGTAGCAAATTGTGTCGTTATGTGATAACAAGGTATTAAATATACTTGGGTTCGAGGTGTTTTCTAAGCGATAAGAATCAATAACTTATTTTGATAAAATGCACGGCTAAAAAAGATTAATTGTTTGATTAATAGGTAGAGACAAAGCATGCCTTGTCTCTACGATACGACTGTACTAAAAATCATAATTCACAATATCGTTGGCACGACGGCAAATTTCCTGACCATAATCTGTCCATAAACCTTGCCCCCAATAACGATAACAACTGGTTTGTGACATCATCAAATGTAATAAGGCATTACGATAACGCGGGTCATTGCTGGGGATATTCTGCGATAATACTTTGTCATGAAACAAAGAACTGGCTTTCTCCATCGGGCCTAATACATTTTCATAACCTTCAACCCAAGAAATATCACTGGTCCAACTGCCGCCTTCCATGTGAAAACAATGATCTTCTTTTTGCAATTCGTTAATGGTCGCGGTTAATTTTTCAGCACCACTGCCTGCTTTAAATCTATCCCAAATCCGTTTTTGCATAATCGGTTGCACCACGGTCAAATCTTTCTCAGTCGTCCCAGTGCTGGCAAAGAAATGTTCAAGATATTCCGTACCATTCATCGCTGGAGTGTCAGAACCTGAACTATTATTCATCGCCTCAAAAAACTTGTCTGGAAACTCATTCATCATGACTCCACCATTTTCACCATCGGCAATTTGCGTGACCAATGGCGGCACGGTATGTCCTTTGTGTTCTGAACTTTGCAAACTCATGGCTTCATAATACGGCTGCATTTGTGCGACAAGCTTGGTATCGCTGCCTTGGGTTTTGATTATTGCGACGATAGAAATAGATTCGCCTTCAGAATTGGTACAGGTCAATAAATGCGGTAAATGTTTTTGCTCTACACCGTGACCATTGGCAGCTAATTCAATCGTATGCTCTTGCACTAAAACCCACTGATAACCACAATCTTTTAAAGTTTTAACAAACTCATACGCAACATCAGGATGATTGGGCAATGCCATTTCAGAAGGTGAAAATCCTCGCACCCGAGTCAAAGCTTCAACCCCAAAAATCGAGGCAAAATGATGTTGCCAAGCTTTCACATGTAAACGATAATCTTGCACTGGTGTCGATGGCGCAACAGCGTGACCCCAAGGACAACCCAGCCATTCAATGCCTTGGCGATATTGCGGATGATTGGTTGCGTAATTCAACGTATCAAGCACGTCATGTAAACCCGCATGGCGCAAACCATAAAATAATGTGCCCGAATATTCCAACATCACTCGTGGCTGTTTACCTTGGTCAAACAATTGCGGCACAAATTCACCGATGCGTTTATAACACCAATGGAACACGGGTGCATTGTGGTTATCGCCAATATCCTGATTGTCCATCATATATTTTAAATTACTGATAATTTCAGCGGTTGCCAAATCATCACCACCCGCAGGAATCAGAGGTTGGTGCATGTGTAACGCAATGCTAAATGCACTTTTGATATTGTTAAAATCAATGCTACTGTCTGGCAAAAATACAGGTTTGTCTAAGTTGGCTTTAATGGCGGCATCTAATTCAGCTTCTGAGCCACAAACGTTTGGCAAACCTTCAATATGTTCTGGTAAATCAATCATGAATCTCATCCTCAATTTCTTTAATTTTTTTGTCATGTTAGCTTAGCACAAGAATCTAAAAAATGAGATGGGAAGTGCTGCTAAATATGCTGAAATTAGCTTTTAATATTTGCTATCAAAATCACTGCTTGGAAGTCAAATATACCAGCAAAGAACTGTGTCAGTTTGTATAAGCTTAGCCTTATTTTTTATATAAGCACTCTTTTATTATAATGATTTAGATGGTTTTGTAGCATGAAATATATAAATCAATGAGTTATAGAAGATTATCGATTTATTTGCAATTCAAGGTTTCAGCTAAGTTACAATTGATAAAGGAAAAATAAATGTGCTATATCTGAAGCAAGTGCGGGACGACAAGTTGTTGATGTAGTCGAAGCATACGAGAATATGAATGACGTTGAAAATAGCGAATTTTAAATCTTGTTGTATTTTTGATATGGTTTTATGGGATTTATTGCACCATTGTTCTGGCTTTATACGGTAAACTGATTATAATGTTACAATTTGCTCGCATTTAGTAACAAACTTTAAAAGCTAAGCATTTAACGATTCAAATAGAATATTATTATATTTTAAAAATCAAGTAATTACTAAATAATGTTGATTATTATATAGTTTAGCAGATTGCTGTGATAATAGAAAATTAATAATAGTATCAGTACTTTTTATTGCAAAATTCTTGACCATCTCGTTACCTTGTAGGATGCTACCTGTTCGTGGATACAAAAATAAACGAGCTGCATAATGGAGATGGATGAATGCAGTCTCACATTTAACATTAAGCAATGGAGGACTTTATTTCGATGAGTAAGGAAGGCGTAGATAATAGTAAACGCCGCTTTTTATCGATTGCTGTAAATAGCGTAGTAGGTGCAGTAGGTGTTGGTTTTGCCGCTGTTCCCTTCGTTAGTTATTGGCAACCGAGTGCGAGAGCACGAGCGGCTGGATCTCCTGTAGAAGTTGACATTAGCAAATTAGAAGAAGGTCAAAAAGTCGACGTTGAGTGGCGTGGTAAACCTGTATGGGTTGTCAAACGTTCACAACAAAACTTAGATGAACTTGCCACATTAGATGGTATTGTTAGTGACCCTGCTTCTGACGTGACTTCTCAACAACCTGATTATGCGAAAAATGCGTTCAGAGCGCGTGAAGATCGTAAGAATATCTTAGTCGTTGTTGGTATCTGTACACACTTAGGCTGTTCACCAACTTATGTGAAAGCAGACCAACCTCATGTATTAGGGGATGATTGGAAAGGCGGCTTTTTCTGTCCTTGCCATGGTTCTAAATTTGACTTAGCGGGTCGTGTTTACAAAGGCGTACCTGCACCAACCAATTTAGTTGTGCCACCTTATGCATACATTGATGATAATCGTATTATTGTCGGTGTAGACTCACTAGAGGGGGCTGCCTAATGAAAGCAGTATTAACTTGGTTTGATTCGCGCTATCCCTCCGCATATAAATTATGGATGGATCATTTAGCGGGTTATTACGCACCAAAGAACTTTAATTTTTGGTATTACTTTGGCTCGTTAGCCTTATTAATGTTAGTCGTTCAAATTGTCAGTGGCATTTTCTTGACGATGAACTACAAACCCGGTGCGGAAACGGCATTTGCATCCGTTGAATACATCATGCGTGATGTAAACTGGGGTTGGTTAATTCGTTATATGCACTCCACGGGGGCATCCTTCTTCTTCATTGTGGTGTATCTGCACATGTTCCGAGGGCTGTTATATGGCTCTTATCGTGCGCCGCGTGAATTAGTGTGGATTTTAGGCATGTTAATCTACTTCGCATTAATGGCTGAAGCCTTCATGGGCTACTTGCTACCTTGGGGACAAATGTCCTACTGGGGTGCACAGGTCATTATTTCATTATTTGGTGCAATTCCCTATATCGGTGACCACATCACATTATGGATTCGGGGTGACTTCGTTGTCTCTGATGCGACATTAAACCGCTTCTTTGCGTTACACGTCATCGCTGTGCCGATCGCGTTATTAGGCTTAGTGGTTGTGCATATTTTTGCATTACATGATGTGGGTTCTAACAATCCAGATGGCATTGAAATCAAGAAAAACAAAGATGAAAACGGTATTCCTAAAGATGGCATTCCATTCCACCCTTACTACACAGTAAAAGATATTTTCGGTGTGATGGTATTCGGTATGTTATTCGCTTGGGTTATGTTCTATGCGCCTGAAATGTACGGTTATTTCTTAGAGTTCAATAACTTTGTTCCAGCAGACTCATTAACCACACCTGCTCATATTGCCCCTGTTTGGTATTTCACACCTTATTATGCGATTTTACGTGCAATTCCTGATAAATTGGGTGGCGTAATCGGTATGGGTGGTGCAGTTGGCATATTCTTCTTGTTGCCTTGGTTAGATCGTAGCCCTGTTAAATCTATCCGTTACAAAGCATGGCCTTTCAAATTTGCTTTATTCTTATTCACAGTAAGCTTTATTGCATTAGGCATTTTAGGGGTATTACCTGCGGAAGGCACGTATATCACAATGGCGCGCATTTTCTCAGGCATTTATTTTGGCTTCTTTATTTTTATGCCATTTTACTCAACTTGGGGCACTCCTAAAGAAGTACCAGAACGGGTGACAATGTAATGAAACGGATAATTATTGCACTAACTTTTTTATTGCTACCCGCGTTGGGCTTTGCCTCAGGCGGTGTTGAGCTACAAAAAGCCTATAACGATATTCGTAACACAGCTTCTTTGCAAAATGGCGCGAAGCTATATATGAATTATTGCGCAGGCTGTCATTCTTTGAATTTTATGCGTTACCAACGTATTGCTGATGATTTAGGTTTAACAGCAGAGCAAGTTCAATTGCTTATTTTTGATCCAGAAAAGAAAATAGGCAGCATGATGACCACGTCTATGGATCCTAATGATGCAACGGCTTGGTTTGGTAAAGCACCACCTGATTTAAGTGTGATCTCACGTTCTCGTGGAACGGATTGGTTATATTCTTATATGACTTCGTTTTATGTTGACGAGTCCCGTCCTACAGGTGTGAATAACTTGCATTTTGTTGATGTGGGTATGCCTCACGTCATGTGGGATCAACAAGGTATGCAAAAAGCGGTTTATCATACTGAGAAAGATGCGAATGGTCATGAGCATCAAGTGTTCTCTCACTTAGAGCCTGAAGACAAGGCTAAAAATGAAGCCTATAAAGCACAAGTTTTAGATTTGGTTAACTTCTTGGAATATGTGGGTGAACCGGGTAAGGTGAAACGCTTAGATTTAGGTTGGAAAGTGATTCTTTTCTTCTTCATTATGTCTATTTTGGCATTTTGGATGAAGAAAGAATTCTGGAAAGACGTTCCTCATTAATCTAGTGTAAATTGTTAGGGCTACCTGTTACTTAAAATGGGTAGCCCTTTATGCTTATCAAACAAATTCCATAAATTCCCCACCTATTATTTCCTAAATTGATAATTCATTTCGTTTAATCATAAATCCGTCCTCATAAAACACATTTTATACTCCTGTCTCTAATTTATTATCCACAAAACCCAAACTTGACCTGTGATTTAGATAAGATTGCAGCAAGCTTAAGCTTTTAATGTCAAAGGATATAAGCAATTGTACTAGGCAAAATCAAATGCTACACTAAGCCAATGCTTTAAAATTTATTGTGAAAAAATGATGAATGATAATATTTCTGATTGGATACGGCCTGAAATTCAACAACTTTCTTCTTACCACGTTGCTGATGCAAGCGGCTTAATTAAATTAGATGCAATGGAAAATCCTTATATTTGGGATGCTGATTTTACGCAAGCATGGCTCGAAAGTTTACAAAATGCGCATTTAAATCGTTATCCAGACCCAACAGGTCAAAAACTGAAACAACAACTTTGCGCCACCATGCAAATACCTAATAATTTAGATGTTGTTCTAGGTAATGGCTCAGATGAACTGATTCAAATGTTAGCGATGGCGGTGAATAAACCCGAAGCCGTTATTCTCGCGCCTGAACCCAGTTTTGTGATGTATAAGCATATTGCAAAGACTTTGGGAATGCGCTATGTCGGCGTGCCATTAGTCGAAGGAAAATTTAATTTAGATATGTTTGCGATGTTGGAGGCGATTGATACTTATCAGCCAGCCTTGACCTTTATCGCTTATCCAAATAATCCAACGGGAAATGTGTTTGCGCGTGCGGATATTGAAGATATTATCGATTGCAGCCCCGGTTTAGTCATTATTGATGAGGCTTATTCGCCTTTTACCGATCATTCATTTTTAAAGTACATAACAGAATATCCTAACCTATTGGTTATGCGCACCGTTTCAAAACTCGGTTTAGCAGGTTTGCGTTTAGGTTATCTTGTTGGTTCAAAACCATGGTTGGAACAAATTGATAAAATTCGCTTGCCTTATAATATCAATACCTTATCGCAACTCAGCGCTTGTTTTGCATTAGAACATTATGAGATTTTTCAACAACAAACCCAGCAAATTCGGCAAGGCAGAGCAGATTTATTACAAAAACTATCCGCGATGTCGCAAGTCAAAACGTGGGAAACAGAAGCGAATTTTATATTGATGCAACTGGACAATGCGGTTGAAGTGCATGAATCTTTAAAACAGCAAGGCGTGTTAGTGAAATGTTTGCATGGTGCTCATCCCTTATTGGCACAATGTTTACGTGTGACGGTTGGTACAGAATCAGAAAATCAAGCCTTTTTAACTGCATTGCAACAAGCTTTATAGCTTACGACAAGATTAGGAGTGCAAGATTTATCTTGCCCAAGCAACATACGCGCACTCCTAGCGGCTTTACTTTCAAACCTTGTTCAGGCTCACAGTCTCTTCATTCCAAGCCTCTTTAGGCGCAAACACTTCCTCATATAAATGTAGCAGCGATGGCAATGCAATCAAGACCAGAATCGTTGAAAACATCAAACCAAATGAAATTGAAGTTGCCATTGGAATCAGGAATTGGGCTTGCAAAGAAGTTTCAAATAACAGCGGCATCAAACCAAAAATCGTGGTAAGTGAAGTCAATAAAACCGCACGTAAACGCTGACAAGATGCTTCAATCAAAGCCAAACGCACGGGCATACCATCTTCGCGTAAATGTCGATAAAATGTGACTAAAACAATCGAATCATTCACCACAATCCCAGATAAACCAAAGAAGCCGAATAAAGACAAAATGGTTAAATCCATCCCCATCAATAAATGCCCAAAAATCGCCCCGACTAAACCAAATGGAATCACACTCATCACCACGATAGGCCAACCATACGAAGCAAATTGCCACGCTAAAATCACATACATCAACATCACGCCTAAAACCAAACCGCTTAACATATCGGCAAAAGTATTAGCTTGGTCAGCCGCACGACCTTCTAATGAATAGCGCAAACTATAACGCGCCATCAAATCAGGTAAAAATTCGGCTTTTAAATCCGCAAGAATCTTATTGGAATTATTCACCGCTTTATCGACTTCGGCAGAAACCTGAACCGCGAGCAAACCATCTGCATGGCGTAACGCCTCAAAACCACGCTGAGTGCGTACATTCACCGCGCTGGAAAAAGGCAAACTTCCACCTGTAGGTAATTGAATACTAAAATCTTGTAATTTTGCTAAGTTATAACGCTCGTTGTCGGGCAATACCACCCGCACTTCCACTTCATCATCACCATCTTGAAAAATCTGAGCTAAATAACCATCAAAACCCGATCGCAATTGCTGGCTAACAGAGGATACCGTGAGACCATAGGCTTCAGCTTGAGGCGTTAACGAAAATATCCATTCTTCTTGTCCATAAGGTAGGTCATCTTCAATTGCGCTGACACCGGGATAGGTTTTCAATTTATTCGCAAAATCTAACGCTGCCAATTTTATTTTTTTCAAATCATCCCCATAAAAACGAATCTGAATATCCGTACCCGGAGGCCCGCCTTTTTGCTCAACAATGGTAAATGTTTCTAAGCCCGGCATTTTTTGGATTTTTTGTTCCCAGCGTTTAATAAAATCTTTATTACGCAAATCACGGCTATCTGGAGAGGTGACTTCAACCAATAATGAGCCATATTGATCGCCCGATTGACCGCCGCCTTGACTTGTACTGGTTGCGACACCTAATTTTACATAAGCCATTTTGACCACTTTTTGCTGTACGTCTTTTTCAGTTTCATACAACATTGCCTCAACATGTTTTAAAAACGTTTCAGTACGTTGTGGCGGACTGCCTGCGGCAAAAGTCACATTGCTGATGATGATTTGACCATCGGGTGAAGGGAAAAAAGTAAAATTGACCCGACCACCTGCCAACAAGCCTATCGCTAAAAAGAATGAAGCTAAAATACCCGCTAACACAACCCAACGAAAAGCAATTGAGACTGTTACTAATGGACGAAAATACACATCTCGAAACTGATCAAATCCATATTCTAATTTTTGGCGGAAAGGGCTATTTTTTTCTTTATGTAATTTATGGAAACTATGGCGTAAATGACCGGGCAACACTAAAAAGCATTCAAACAATGATGCCAGCAATACGCAAATCATCACCAGCGGAATATCAAATAAAATATTGCCCATGGTGTCGCCAATCATCATCAAGGGTATAAAAGCCGAAATCGTGGTTAATGAGGCGGCGGTGACGGGGGCTAGCATACGTTGTGCACCCCCTTCTGCGGCTTCAAGTGGATTTTCACCTGTTTGGAAATGAGTAAACCCATCTTCACCCACCACAATCGCATCATCTACAATCACGCCCAATGCCATAATCATGGCAAATAAGCTCACCATATTGATGCTACCGCCCACAAGATATAACACCGCTAACATACCCATCAGTGAAATTGGGATACCTGCTGCAACCCAAAATGCAACTCGACCATTTAAAAATATGAATAAAATCGCAACCACTAAAATCAAACCGCCAAAACCATTTGTCAGCAATAAATTAATTCGTTGATCGATCAGTTCCCAAGCTTGGTCATAAACGTGTAATTTAATATTGCTGGGTAAAGTGGGTTCAGTTTTTTTAATCCATTCTTGTAAAATTTTCGCCGAGTCCAGTGCATCAGCGGTTTCAGTACGTTGCAAGGCGAGTTCAATAGCAGGTCTGCCTAGATAATAAATCAGCACCTCACCTTCTTTTGGACGGCGTTCAACTGTGGCGATGTCACCCATTTTGACTAAACGTCCATTTTTATCCGCAATCACAGGCAATTCAGAAAAACCTATTTCATCATGGCGTTGCTCAATCGTGCGTAATTGGCGTGCAACATCATTTTGTCCTGCCGAACCTGCGGGAATATCTTGACTAAAACTATTCACTTGGCGGCTAATTTGTTCTAAGGTTAAGCCTAATTCTTCTAGTGTTGCCGAAGGTACTTGTATCGCTATTTCTTCATCAGGCAAGCCACTGACTTCAACTTTTGCAATGCCGTCTGACAATAATTGACGTTCAAAGCTTCGGGCTAAATGCCTTAATTCAGTCGGGTCTTCTGGGCCTGTAATTAGTAGCCGTGCAATCGGATCATAGCGGACAATTTTGCTGACTTCGGGGCTTTCTGATTCTTGCGGTAGATTTCTGAGTAATGACACTTTTTCTTTGACTTGATCCAGTGCCACTCCCATATCTATGCCTTCGACATATTCAATCGTAATACTGGATACGCCTTTGGCAGAGGTTGAGGTCATTTCTTTTACCCCATCCAAACTGCGTAATTCTTGTTCAATCGGTCGTGTAATGGAGTTTTCTACGTCTTCTGCACTCGCGCCCGTCCATATCACCCGCACAGAGATAATGTCTAAAGCAAAATTGGGTAGAAATTGGGTGTTGAGTTTGGTTAATGCCCCGAAACCGAGCATGAGCATAATAACCATCAGCAAGTTAGCCGCCACTTTGTGCTGTGCAAACATGCCTATAAGATTATTTTGATGTTTAAATTCTTGCATAAGCGGTAATCA
>JAYQWJ020000104.1:0-1426 GCA_035829175.2 Candidatus Albibeggiatoa psychrophila | reverse complement strand
GTTTGAGCAAGATGATATAGAACTCATTTAACATCTAAAAAAATAATGATTTTACATGACGCAGAGCGTCAAAGCTGAATTACCACGCGGAGCGTAGTAACTAGTTAATGGTTTTATACCATGGTATTTTTTCTCGTTCCAACGGTCTCCGTTGGAATGCAGCCCAGACGCTCTGCGTCTTAATGGTGAAAAAATGATAACTGTAGATTCCAAATGGGTTCTATAGATTGACTGAACGCTTCTAAATAAAAGGACACCCCATGCCTCAAGAAATCGTGATTCATTTTAGTACGCCTGAACAATTTTCTATTCGTTATGACGATGGTTATGACGTTGACCTTGAAGATAATTTAACCTTTAACAATCCGCTCAGTGATGAAGTTTATCAAGATATTCGTTGGTATTTGGAAACCTATTCCAGTGGTTATATTGCTGAGCCTGATGTTAATGCTGCTAAGCATATCGAAAAACAGTTACCACGTTGGGGTGAAAAGTTGTTTGAAGCCGTATTTTCTACTAATGATTACACTGCACAATCTCTATTTCATAAGTTTCAAACTAAACAGAAAAAACGCTATATCACAATTAGTGCTGTTCATCCTGACATTTTAAGCTTGCCTTGGGAATTATTGAAAGAACCTAACGGAGTCTATTTGTTTAATAAAAAGCCACGGATTGCAATACGACGGAGTTTAATCACGGATAAGATTTGTGCGCCTCATCAAGTTAAAGCTAAAAAAATCATTCGCTTGTTATTTGTGGTGAGTCGTCCAAAAGGTGCGGGGTTTATTGATCCACGTCGTGAGGCGCAAGCGGTATTGGCTGCGTTGGAAAAGCAAAAGATTAATCAAATTGAAGTCGAGTTTTTAGCGCAAGCCACGTTTGATGGATTGGTGAATCGCTTGGGAAATGAGGATTTGCCTGCAATCGATATTGTGCATTTTGATGGACATGGGGTGTTTGATAGCAGTGGGCAGTTGGCGGCGCAAAGTGTGGATTCTAAGTGGGCGAAAAAGGCTGGTGCTGAAACCGCGAATATGGGTTATTTGTTGTTTGAGGATGACAAGGGTGATAAGGCGTTGGTGTCGGCGCAAATGTTGGGCGAAATGTTGAATCAGCAAAATATCAGCATGATGGTGTTATCGGCGTGTCAATCCTCGAAGCAAGCAGGAGATGAGGCGTTAAATAGTGTCGCGGCACGATTGGTTCATGCGGGGATTCCTTCAGTGTTAGCCATAAGTTATTCGGCATCAGTTAGCACTACCTTGTTGTTATTTTACGAATTTTACGGACAATTAGCCAATGGCAAGTTGGTAGGTGAGGCGTTGGAAAATACGCGGCGGTATTTATTTCAACATACTGAGCGTAGACAAGGACATTATGGTGAGCGCGAGTTTGAATTGCATTTGCAGGATTGGTTTATTCC
>JAYQWJ020000103.1:0-3400 GCA_035829175.2 Candidatus Albibeggiatoa psychrophila | reverse complement strand
CCCTGATGGAAAGTTAAAATACGTTTATTATTTTTAATCATTATCATTTAACCTAATAGACTACTGGGTATATGTAGCATCAATTTTTGGGCCGACTTTTGCGACACCTAAGACATGATTTGTGCTTGCTCCTTTCCCTCTGAGTGTTGAACTTGCTTCAATTTCGTAATAGTTACACGACATATTTGAAGCAAATCCAAAGTTACTTGCAGGACATGGTAGGGGTTGGGCAGCGGTCTTTTGTATCTCGACATCGGCTCTTAAACCATTTTTATGGTCAGTAACAACATTAGCTAAGGTTACTACGTTATTGCCCGGGTTCGCGTCTTCTGCCACTTCTTCTGCTGTATTCAAATTTACCATCTGGTTGGCTTGACCTATTGCAGATTCTGCCCCTTGGAAGACCAGCATTGAAAACAAGGTATTACCCGCAATTTGCGTTCCAGTCTTAGACATTTTAACCGCACTAATACCAAGCAATGTTAGAACCAATAAAATGACTATCGACCAGATCAATACAACCCCTTTTTCTTTAGAATCACCATATCTCATATCATCACTACCTATCTTTTAGAGTTTGTTAGATAATTAATCTAGTTAAGTTGTTGAATATTTCTCAAGCGAATGGTTGTTGAAAATACAGCACGTTGAAACCTATCATCTCTACTGTATTCAGTGTGTAGAAGCGTATAAAATCTTTGCTCGTCAGTTTTAAAAACAGGCTTTTCTGAACGTACTAAGATGGCGAGCTGAACAGTGATTACTTGACTCCAGTCGGATACATTATCTGATGTCACATATTTACCAACTTGATTATCTGCATTACTGTCGATGCCATAAAGTATTTGTAGGTTCTCTACTCCTTCCGCTATTTCTACAGTCGTATTTGTTCTTGAACCTGCGCAGTTTAGTACTGGTAACCCATCAATATTGTTTCCAATCGAAAAGTGATTGTACACCCGTGAGGCACCCATACTCCCTACACCACCTGCTTGACACGCTAGAGGTAAAACACCACCCGCACAATCTGTATTTAGGTTTGCATCTCCAACAAAAATAACACCAATAGAGTCACCTGCTAAATCATCATCCTCAGTGGTCAAACCTGTAAAGACATTCGTGTTAACAATATTATTTACCCCTCCACAATTTATACTTACAACTTGTGCTGTGGCAGTATCATTGCGGATAAATTTTTCCTGTAGGAGGTTAGCATTTGTTGAAGTGTATCCAGCATGTTCAATAATGTTCGTTAGTACTTCTAAAGCAAGGCGTCCATTATCTTCAATTTTTTCATATTCACCACGGTCTGAAGTAGATTTATACGAACTGGTATACAGCGTAGCTGTGCCCAGCGTTAGCATCAAACCAATGACTATTGCAATCATAAGCTCAATGAGAGAAAAACCTTTTGTTAAATGAATTTTTTTCATCTTCTAATCACTGTATCTAAACTTATTTGACGTCGAATGAGGTCACCATCATCACCCAGAGCATGCTCATCCCACTTTAGGGTGAAACTGATTTCATCCTCACAATCTCCCGTCGTACAGGTAATCTCAAAACTTCCATTTAACAATATCATACGAATACTTCCACTTTTATTATCATCATAACCACACACTGAAAAGTATAAATCACTCTGAGCTAGCTCTTCCGCATTACACTCTGTGCTACCATCTTCACAATTCATTACTAACGGACCGCAGGAAAATTGTGCGGAATCATTGCTATTAGCAATATAATGCCCATCCATGACACCTTGAGGGTTTGAACGCATCTTCTCAAATAAGCTTTTAGCAAAATTACTAGCCTGACCTTGGTGAAACGCATTTCCTGTACCTTTCATTGCAAGCATTTGCATTCCAACAACACCCAAGAGTCCAACGGAAATAACCAGCGTGGCCACCATGGATTCTATTAAGTTAAAACCTTTTTGAGATTTAGAAGATATAGACTGCATTTACTCAATGCCTCTGCAATTTAATTGATACACCATTATTTAAACTCAAAAAAATTCAGAGTAAAAACAGCATTTTAAAGTTATTTTTTGATTATTAGCCAATTAAAATAGGCTCAGTCTCATGTTTTTTAAGTATTTTTATCATTGACTACATGACTGAATAATTAATTATATACAAAAAAATAAAAAATTGTCTCCCATTGATCACTTAACGATAAATGGTAAAACCAAAATTAGAGAAACCCTTGATAAATGTCTTTCGATGTCAATAGAGTTAGCTTTATAATAAATATTAGATACTACTAATAGATACTTATACTTCTCTTATGACTGACCTAAATAATTTAACAGAAACGCTTCACTTGCCTGATTTATCAACAGATGAAATCATTAAGTTGCAGGAAAACACATCACTTGAATTTGGACTACCGAAGTATATTAAAGATGATATGAAGGTTGGAGGCACAGCTCCAGAAGTTGCTATCATCCCTAGAGGCTTATTTGAGATGGGGTCTAATAACGATGAGTTTGGGCACTTCAAGGAAGAGTATCCCCAACACTATATACAGATGAGAAGACCTTATGCTATAGGTAGGTTCACCATTACTGCTGATGATTTTAATCAATACAGGCACGATACTAAATTGCACCTTCGTCGAAAACTGCTTTGGTCCAAAAAACAAGAACCTGTGATGAATATCCGTTATTCCGATATGAAACTCTATACGCAATGGTTAAGCGACCAAACAGGACAAGTGTATCGCTTACCAACAGAAGTAGAGTGGGAATACGCCGCAAGAGCAGGCACAAATACCCCCTTTCACTTTGGTGAAACGGTTAGCTGCAAAGAGGTTCACTTTGACTCAACCGCGCCTTACGAGGAAGCACGACAAAAAAAGAAGTGGTTTTTACCTCGCTGTTTCCCTATATCAAAAGCGATTCCTGTTGGAAGCAAGCCCGCTAACAGCTGGGGGCTTCATGACGTTCATGGGAATGTTTGGGAATATACCAGCACCCGCTGGAAAAGCTCACACATCAATGCAAACCGAGATGGCAGCCAGTCAACAACATCCAGTAGCCCATGGTATGTGACAAAAGGAGGGTCTTGGTTTGACAGTGCCGTACTTGCCCGCAGTGCCGCACGTAAAAAACGCCTAGATGATGAAATGGATACCAATTTAGGGTTTCGGATTGTACGCGAACTATAGGAACTCCTCCTAATTATCGGGTAGCGTGTGATCATAGACATATTCCTCAAAGAAGTTATTTTCTCCATGAGGATGGGCATTCTTATTAGCCTCACCCCATTAGTAAATGACTGATCTCGTTCTGTCCGTTGAGGCCTTTTTTCAGGCATAAAAAAACCCTGTCAGCGTTAACTAACAGGGTTTTTGTGTACAACCTGGTGATGACCTACTTTCACATGGGGAATCCCCA
>JAYQWJ020000102.1:0-3941 GCA_035829175.2 Candidatus Albibeggiatoa psychrophila | reverse complement strand
TAATCGCTGCATTTAAATCGCGGTCTATTTCTAAACCACAATCTGATTAGAAATACGAAAGTGAAGTTTAGCAACCTTGAGCTTGGCTCTCGCTCTGCGGTTGCTACCCTTTTGTTTTCGTGATAAGCATATTTTATCACAAATAAGCATAGATTTGGGTTAGCTGTAACTTACCCTACTTTCTCAACAACTTTCTCAATCAACTTATGTTCAACAGGTTCACCTTTTTCTATAAATTCTTGGCTAGGTGAAAAATGGTCAAAAAAGTAATTCAATGGGTTTCTAAAATCTTTAGCCTTAATCAATTGATGTCTGAGTTCATTGAGTTTTTCAAATTCCACGGGCATAACGCTGCTCATTTAAATGATGTCGAGAAAGCATCGTACTTTACCTAACTTTATAGGGTTTTTCTAGTATTAATAGTATTGTAGATGACTTAAACATGGATTAATCTGATTTAAAATCAGACATGAAATGAGAGAATGCAGCGTTTTCCAATAGGTTCTTGACTATAATTATTGTGGATTTGAAAAACAGAATATGCTGCACGATAGTTTGCTAAGTCGTTACGATAATGGATGTAAATCCTCGTACAGGAGTGCAAAACTTGTTTTGCCAGTGCCCTTTTTAAGATAAAGCAACTCTAGGTTTTAATAAGACTAGCATCGTTACAAATAAACCATGTTTACTATTGAATTAGCTAATGTGTTATCAAAAATAACAAATCAACAACCGAAAACTAAACACCTAATGTTAAAATACAACAAATCATTGAATGAATTTTACCTCTTATGACAGAACGGCATTACCCTATTGTGGTAGTAAATCAACCGCGCCGAAACCATCTATTTCCAATATTAGCTGTAGTTGGTTTATTACTGCTGCTTACAACGCTATGGTTTAGCTCCAATTGGTTTTACACTCAGCCTCAAGTTGCAGTGAAAGGTGTCGCGTCCATTTATGTGGAAGGTGAGCCTATTCAGTTTGTGCTTACATGGTCTGGGGATGATGTAGTGAAAGAAGTACGCTTAGACATTGCCAATGCTGGAGTCAATAAAATTTGGCATACCGATGCAACCCGTGGTGAAAAAAACATAAGATTGTCAACCGTAGGTTGGCTACCGATTCAATACATTTATGTTGCAACGTTTATCACTCAATATAATAAAAATTATACGGCAACAGGGCATTTTCAATTAGATAAGCGCGATATTGTGCAACCAAGTAGTCAAATTATCGGCATTGAAAAAAGCTATAACGTGGGGACTGAAATCACCTATACCTTACAAGCAGTGGACAATCGCGCCTTACAAAAAGCAACTTTTGCAGTGCGTGGTACATCTATTGAACAAAACTGGGATGTGAATACGCAACAAATTGCCTATCAAATCTCATTCTCAACGAAGGGCTGGGAAGCCAATCGGCATTATAATTATATTTTCACTGTGATTGATGATGCGGGCAATCAATTTGATAGTCGTGGTAAGTTTTGGTTGGTTGAAATTGACAATGTTTTACCTGTAGGGCAAGTGACGGGTATTAAAGAACAATATGAAATTGGTGACAAAATTAGCTACAGTATTAGTGTGATGGATAATGAAGAATTAAAAAAACTGACTTTCAAAGTCAAGCCTGATCGCGTTAATCAAATTTGGCATATCACAGGTAGGCATAGTGAGCAACAATCCAACTTTTCAACTAAAAATTGGCAAGCCGGCGATTATGAATACCAATTAACAGTGCTTGATAAAGTTGAAAATGAACAGGTAATTACGGGGAAATTTACTCTGACAGAATCCAAGCCTCTAATTGCGGAAAATCAACCTTTTGCAGGTCAATTGTTGGGTATTCGACAAGATTATCAAGTGGGTAATATGATTAGTTATAGTTTGGAAAATTATCATAAACACTCGATCAAAGCCTTGTTGTTTGAAGTGCAGCCGAATATGAAAGAAACGATTTGGCACACGGCTGA
Organism: Candidatus Albibeggiatoa psychrophila; assembly: GCA_035829175.2. Taxonomy (GTDB): domain Bacteria; phylum Pseudomonadota; class Gammaproteobacteria; order Beggiatoales; family Beggiatoaceae; genus Albibeggiatoa; species Albibeggiatoa psychrophila. Next base: position 1,966 of record JAYQWJ020000102.1, on the reverse strand, counting down.
AATAGAGCCTGTTATCAGTAATTCGTTTTCAACCACCAATTGGCAACAGGGGGTTTATAGTTATTTTATTACTGCGTTTGGACAGCAAGATGAGATTTTACAGCGTCAACAAGGGACATTCACCTTAACCCAGCGAGCTTTGCCACTTAAAGCTAAAGTGGTGAGTTTATTAAAAAATTGTCAACAACACTTTGCAGCGAAACGCTATACTGTAGGTAGAAAAGGCACAGCTTTAAACTGTTATCGTCAAGTTTTAAAATTAGATATAAATAATGCAAAAGCCAAACAAGGTCTCAAAGCCATTGAAGTTAAATATCATGTTTTTATTGAAAACGCGCTAAAAAATCAACGTTGGCAAAGTGCGAAATTATATTTATCTCGTTTGACCGATGTGAATCCTCAATCACCTGAAATACGCAAATTAGAGACACGTTTAAAAAAGCTTAAAAAACAAGCTCGGGAACGGGCTAAACAGCAAGCAAAATCTCAAGCTAAAAAGCAGCCAACAAGTAAACCTGTATCTAAACCTGTATCTAAGCCTGCACCAAAAAATGTTTGTCCTCATTGTGATTGCGAGGAATTATTGACCACGTTATCAATTGGCGTTGAGCCACTGACAAGTCAGGAACAAACTTATCAGCGTGCGTATTGCCAATAAGGAGTTTTATCGATGAGATTAATTAGAAAGATATTATATTTGCTGATTTTGCTAATAGTGACAGCTTGTGTCAGCCAACCTGAAAAAATGACTGAACAACCGTTAAGTTTTAAGGATGCGGTTAAAAATTTGACTGATAATTTGTTACAACAAGTTAAAAAACATCAAGGTTTAAACGGAGGTGATAAGCATATTGCACTTGATCCTTTTATTGATGTGAGTAGTGGCGACGTGGTGCAGGCGAGCTTAGATATTGAATCTTTGATGGCAAAACGCATTGCAAATTATTTTCCTAAATTTAATATTCAACGCTTATCACCGCTACAACTGGAGAATATTGAATATATTATGCTGGGCGTGTTGGATTATGAGCTGTATGGCGATGCGCCGAAGCAAAAACGTTATCGTATCCATGCCACGGTATTAGACCCCAAAGTACAAAAAGTCATTGCCAGTACTAAAGTGTGGTTATTAGAAGACAGTTTGGATTATACGCCTGTCACTATTTATGAAAACAGCCCGATGTATTTGAAAGATAAGTTATTAGACAGTTTAATTAATATTGCAAAAAGTCCCGTCGGCACGGAAGTCGAAGCACGTTATTATAATGCCTTAGAAGCAAGTGCAGTGATTACCGAAGCATCAACCGCTTATTCAGAACGTGATTATGGAAAAGCCCTTGATTTATTTCAGCAAGCCTCTTATTTGCCTGAAGGTCAAACCATGCGTACTTATGCGGGTTTATATCAAACTTATCGCAAATTACAACATCCTGATAAAGCTGAAGATGCCTTTGGGAAGATGTTTGAACTGGGCGTGGAAGAAAATAATTTAAGCACCAAGTTTCTGTTTCAAGTTAATAATGTTGAATTTGTAAAAAATCCTAATATTCGTAAACAATATGTGATGTGGTTACGTCAAATTGGCAAACTTTTTAATAGCACTGAGCATTGTATCCAAATTTTAGGGCATACCAGTCGCACAGGTGCAGAACAATATAACCGCGATTTATCGTTGCAAAGAGCAGAAAAAGTGCAGAAATTACTTGCGCCTTATTTTTCTCAAATTCAAAAACGTTCGGCAGCGATTGGGCGAGGCTATTTAGATAATATTGTCGGTTCAGGTACGGATGATGCGCGTGATGCGGTAGACCGACGGGTTGATTTTGAAATAGTTGAATGTAAGCCACGTCTAAATCTTTACTGAGTTCAGCTTGTCAATTAAATTTACCAGAATGTACTTGATAATAATATCCTCATAACTCTTTAAAATTCATATATTTAAATAACTTGCAAATAAGCCTGTTAA
>JAYQWJ020000101.1:0-2284 GCA_035829175.2 Candidatus Albibeggiatoa psychrophila | reverse complement strand
TTTACACGCCTTTGATGAGATTCTACCAAAATGATCCAAATCTGATAAAATAAGATAAGTTTCAATACCTATCCAAATCCATGACCCCAGAATCCGTTTTACATCATACCTTTGGTTATCAACAATTTCGTGGTCATCAAGCAGACATCATCCAACACGTTTTACACAATGGTGATGCACTGGTTTTAATGCCAACAGGCGGCGGTAAATCCCTGTGTTATCAAATACCTGCCATTGTTATCCAAGGTGTCGCCATCGTTGTATCGCCACTGATTGCACTGATGCAAGACCAAGTCACCGCATTACTACAATTAGGCATTCGTGCCGCATTTCTCAACTCCATGCTGTCAAGCAAAGATGCCCACAACGTATTTGAACAACTCAGACGCAATGAACTTGATTTATTATATGTCGCCCCAGAACGCTTAATGACAGACTCCTTTTTAGAATTTTTAACAACGATTCAAGTCAACCTATTTGCGATTGACGAAGCACACTGCGTATCACAATGGGGACATGATTTTAGACCAGAATACCGCCAATTATCCGCTTTACATCAACGTTTTCCACATATTCCACGCCTTGCACTTACCGCAACCGCCGACGACTTGACCCGTCAAGAAATTATAGAACACCTGAATTTACAACAAGGTAAAATCTTTGTTACAGGTTTTGATCGCCCCAATATTCGCTATCACGTTGTCGCTAAAACCAAAATCCCCAAAATGCAACTCCTCACGTTTCTCAATCGAGAACATCGCAATGACACGGGGATTGTTTATTGTTTATCGCGTAAAAAAGTTGAAGACACCGCTGAATGGCTTAAGCAACAAGGTTGGAATGCGCTGCCCTATCATGCAGGTTTAAATACCGCCACACGACAAAAGCATCAAGATATTTTTCTCAAACAAGAAAGCGTGGTGATTGTGGCGACCATTGCTTTTGGAATGGGTATTGATAAACCTAATGTCCGTTTTGTAGCGCATTTGGATTTGCCAAAAAGTTTAGAAGCCTATTATCAAGAAACAGGACGTGCGGGACGTGATGGCTTGCCGTCAAATGCGTGGATGGCGTATGGCATGGGCGATATTTTTACTTTGCGCAAATTTATTGACAGCTCCGAAGCCAGCGTGCAACACAAAAATTTAGAAAGACACAAGCTCGATGCAATGTTGGGATATTGTGAAATGATCACTTGCCGCCGTCAAGCATTGCTCAGTTATTTCGGCGATTATCTGCCTGATCCCTGTGGTAATTGTGATACTTGTTTAGACCCTGTGCCGACTTGGGATGCAACTGAAACTGCACAAAAAGCCTTATCTTGTGTCTATCGCACGGGGCAACAATTTGGCGTAACTCATTTAATTAATGTGTTATTGGGCAAAGTCGATGAAAAAGTAAAAAAATTCCAACATCAGCAAGTCAGCACCTTTGGAATTGGCAAAGAATTAGATGAGGAAAAATGGAAATCGGTTTATCGACAATTAGCCGCAGCGGGTTATATCACCGTCGATGTCGAAGGTTATGGCGGCTTGAAACTGCATGACAAAGCGCGTCCCTTATTGCGTGGTGAACAAACCGTGCGTTTACGGCTGGATAGCTATGAATCTAAAACCACCCGTCCGAAACTTGAACAACCTGAATTCATTGGCAAAGATAAAGAATTATGGGGCGCATTACAGGAAAAACGCAAAGATTTAGCGGAAACTCAAAGCATCGCGCCATATATGATTTTCCATGACAGCACTTTAAAAGAGATGGTATATTATCGCCCCAAAACCTTGCGAGAATTGCGTAAAATCAACGGTGTCGGGCAGCTTAAATTAGAACGTTATGGATTGCAATTTTTAAATATTTTAGCAGATTATCAAGATGAAATACCTAGCCATCGTCCGATGCCGCCATCAGTTACGCAAAATCAATTATCAGAAACAGTTAATCTGACTTTGGAAGCATTTAAACGTGGCTTTAATCCTGAACAAATTGCCGAACAGCGGAAATTAAAACTCATTACAGTTTATGTCCATTTTGCCGATTTAATTGAACAAGATATTGTTGATTTGGATGAAGTAATAAGCTTGGAGCTGAGGGAAATTGAAGAAATTGAAGAGGCTTTCATGGCGATAAATGATTTGACAAAATTGAAGCCTGTTTACGAATATCTTGAGGGACAGTATGATTATGAGATTTTAAGATGTGTGCGTGCCAATTTACAAAAAATATGAATTGATGAAGAGCCAAAAAATAGTGTTGATACAAAACCTTAAGCTTGTAAAATAAAACC
>JAYQWJ020000100.1:0-12255 GCA_035829175.2 Candidatus Albibeggiatoa psychrophila | reverse complement strand
TAAATATAAAACCAGAATCAGGAATGGGATTATTTAATTAACAGAAGCTTAGCGTGAATTTTAGGTTTTAAGAATCAAAATACAGAATAGGCGTGTAAAATTGGTTTTGCCTATCACCATTTAAATAAATAAGGCATGGTTATTCCTGTTCAACTTCGGGTTCTGCTTGTTGTTCGGCATCTTCTTCAACTGGCACATTCTGACAAAATTCGTCAATTATCCCTTGCGTTTTGGCAATTTCTTGTTCACGTTCTTCGATGGTCATGGGCTTCATTTGCGTCATTTCTTCATCTGTTTCGTTGCCCGTTTTCAATGAGACAAGTTCTTGATTTGATGTTAATTTAGCTAAGTTTTGGCGTAATTGTTTGCAATTCTGTGCTCGCGCATCTTTTAAAGCTTGTAATGGGTCTATATTTTCAGTTTGTTCAACAGCTGCCGATTTTTTTACTTTAGGCGTATTAAACTCCCGTTCTTCTGCGCCAATATAGCTAGGAGGTGGGGTTTGGGTATAGTGAGTTGTGCCTTCTTCGTCAATCCATTGATACAATTTATCTGCATAAACCGTTGTTGAAAATAATAGAAAAAAAAGCATGAGATAACGCATGGTTAATCTCCAAAATTAAGAAGAGAAGTTGAGGAGTGCAAAACTTACTCAAATCGAATAAATTCGACACTCCAGATTTTATTAATTCCTAAATAGTGACTCTAATCTGCTAGTAAACAAGTACCAATATTAATAAATGAATTTTGTATGGGACATGTTTCAGCATCTGAGTCAGCTTTACTACATACTGCGTTAAAATCAACTAATACACTCGCTTCCTCTGTACCAGCTACCGTTGCTTGAGCTGTAATTTCAGCAGAAACATAAGTTGCATAACTTACAGCATAAATCACTCTGAAATCAGCATAACCATTTGGTACATTAGTATCAGTTTCCGTTCCACCTGTCACTAGGGTTAAAGTATTTTCAGTCTGAGTATTAAATGTAATCACATTGCCGGGGTCTAATCTACCATTACTATTAACATCCTCACCCGCATCCAAAATACCATTACGATTAATATCTTCGTTTTTACATAGTATAGGCTGAAAAATACCGTCAGTATCTGAATTATAACCAACAAATCGAGTCGGATAGATACTTAAAGTAACCTCAGCCCCATTTACAGGTGTACCGTTAGAGTCTGTCACTAATACCGTGTGTAAGGTTTCATAACGAATACCATCCTCATCTAATAAAGTATTACCTGAACCAATGTTGATGAACAAATCACGTTGTGCGACCGTTAAAGTGGTAGTAGACGTTATATTATCACCTACGACAGTTGCAGTAATCACAATTCCATCTGCAGCACTTGAATTAAAACCTGCAATATAAATTGTACTAGCTTGACCATTGCTATCTGTGACAGCGCGAGATTGTGTAAGACGACCTCCGCTCACATCACTCAAGTTAAAATCAATGACTTTGTTCTTCACTAGATTATTATTTATATCCCAAACAGTGGCAATAATTTCACTTTGTTCAGCATTGTTATTGCTTGATGTATTTGGATTTAATACTGGGCGAGATGATTGTAATTCAATTTGGTCTGCTGCCACTGCCACAAACTCAATTGTAATCGACGCACTTGGACCTGCATCAGCATAAGCGGTGACTACAGCTTGACCAACACTGTCAGAATTGATTTTAAAACTCACTTCACCATTTTCGTCTAAAATACCATCGGCTGGAATCAAACTATTGACGACACCTCGCGTGGGTGAAATTGTGACATGCTCACCCGTTTTCGGCACGCTACCTTGTAACCAACGAATCGTAAAAGTTTGACTACTGGATGTGTCGATTGTTGTACCCGTTCCCGCATCACAATTAGGATCAGTTGTATTGACACAAGGGAGTCCTGAGCCGCCTGAACCTGTATTACCTGAAGTAGTATTACCAATTGGGATTTCAATGATGCCCGAACTTGAAACTGTACCGTTGTAAGTTAAGGTAAAGTTCTCATTAGAAATATCAAGTTGATGACTTGCACTGATAACTGTTTCAGTTGCATCTTCTTGGATTTTCTCAACTGTAATCGTATCTGTACCAATTTTAGTTGGATCAGGCGTTATTGTCACCGTTGCTTGTCCATTGCTGTTGGTTGTCACTTGCGTTGCAGACAAGCTGTGACCTAATTCAGAACTCACGGTCAATGATTTGTTTGCAATACGGTTATTAGCTGAGTCGCGTAATGAAATAGTTAAAACTGTGTCATTTTGAATAGGATTAATTGGGTCTAACACAATCGAACTACGTCCCTCAATTGTAATAGTTGTACCGACTACACTCACTTGTAATGGTGTTGCAACGGCGGTTTCACTGCTTGCTGTCACCGTAATAAATCGATTATTTGGATTACCAATCGTGGTTAAACGTGCATAAGCCTGTCCTGTTCCATCGGTTTTACCATCAGAATCACCCGTTGCATAAGTGACTGCGCCTACACTAGACGTTCTGGTAACAGGTTGAATATCACCCGAATCGACAATAAAGCTGACACTTTTGCCAACTAAAATATTGTTGTTTTCATCTTTAACCCGAGCACTGATAATAATGCCGTCACTATTACCTTCTGAATCCAAGGTTTGGCTATCGGTGAAAAGGGTTAAGCTCGCCACAGGCACTTGGGTATCAGACGCATTTTCAAATGTTAAAGACACTGAATTACTGGTGATACTTCTGTTTGCAGCCGTTGCTCGAACTTCAACCAATCCTGCATCCGTACTAGAAATAGCTGATGTGAATGTACCGCTTGCATCAGTGCTACCAGTAGCAGCACTTTGGAAAATACCCGCACCTGATACGATTTCAAAAACGACTGCTATATTCTCCATTGGAGCACCGTTAATATCTTTGGCAGATACGATTAAGCTGATAGAGTCATTAACCGCTGCGGTGGTCGCTGTTGTATTTAAAATCAAACTTGCTGGCGGTGTTGCCTGCGCTATTTCAATAAAAGTAACAGTTTGAGGTGTACTTTGCTTGGTTGAGCTGCCACCTGTGGTTACTGCGGTAATGGTAATTGAAGTTGCAATCGCACTACTTAAAGTGGTACGCCATTCACCTAAACCGTTGGTTGCACCATCAGCAGGGTCTAAAGCAGGATTATTACTGATTAATTCTACACTGACCCCAACTACAGGTTGACCTTTTTCATCTAGCACTTTTGCAACCAAAATTATTTGAGCTGCTTCATCTGCTGGCTGATTGTTATTTTCAATCGTTAAGGTAATCGTGGCGGGTACAGCATCTTGATTAGACGGATTAAAATTCACACCTAAGGTTTCACTACGAAGATTATTGGTCGTATCTGGAGCTTGGGCTGTAATAGAAACAACACCGATTTCAATAGAGCTAAGCTCGGTTGTGAAGATACCATCCTCACCCGTAACACCTGCTAAGCTCGTAAATGAAACAGGGAAATCCGCAGATGTAATAAGCTCAATTGGCACATTAGAAACAGGTGTACCTTGGTCATCTAAAGCTGAAACCTGAATTTTGACTTTATCTAGTCCATTGGCTAACTGCTCGTTATCACTAAACTGGCTAATCACTAATTTGGTGACATCTTTGCTGCTAGACGCTGATGTAAATTGTAAATTCAAGTTTTCAGATACATTAATATCTTCTACTTGGGCAGTAATGCCTAATGTGCCAACTTGATTTGAAGTAATTTTGGTCGTGAATACACCATTGGCATCTGTTGTACCTACAGATGGAATTGCACGAGCGGTGTCATCACTTAAAATTATATTAATTGGCACACCCGCAATCGTCACACCATTACCATCTCTTGCAATCACGTCAACACTAATCGTACTAACACCATCAGCCACTGCACTACTCGGGGTAGAGATTAAAGTTAATTTAGTATCTTGAATCAGCGATGTAAATTGTAAATTCAAGTTTTCAGATACATTAATATCTTTCACTTGTGCAGTAATGCCTAATGTGCCGACTTGATTTGAAGTAATTTGAGTCGTGAATATACCATTGGCATCTGTTGTACCTGTAGATGGATTTGCACGAGCGGTGTCATCACCTAAAATCATATTAATTGGCACACCCGCAATCGTCACACCATTTCTATCTCTTGCAATCACATCAACACTAATCGTACTGACACCATCAGCCGCTGCACTACTCGGAGTAGAAACTAATGTTAATTTCGCGGCTTGAATCGGCGTGATAAAAGTTAAATTAATACGACTGGAAGCCGCTGTACCAGAAGCACTACCTGAGCTATCAATGCCTTGAGCTTTCGCAGTCACTGTCACAGTTCCTACTTGAGTATTAGTCACACTAAATGTGGCTGAACCTGAAGCACCTGTTGTCTCTTTTGCTTTATCAAATAAAGTTGTATTACTCACAGTCCCTGAAGTTGGCGATAAAGTGACTTCAACCCCTTCCATTGGCGTGCGATTACTATCCAATACAACTACGGTCAAACTAATAGTACTTTCACCATCAGCTAATTGTGAGCGAGGACTTGGAATAATATTAATGCTACTTGGCGGTGTTGCAGGGGTTACGGTTGAACCATCTGAACCATCTGAACCATCTGAATCCGTTTGACCCGTAAACGTTAACACAACAGGTAAACTACTAACACCATCTACAATAGCGCGTATGCTAAATGATTCTACATTTTCATCTGTGATTGTAGCGAAGAAACGACCATCAGCATAAGTTTTAGCATTATTATCAATACTAATTTTTGCATCGCCGCGTTTTTCAAAGCTGACACTGGCATTGGCAACGGCTGCACCACTTTGAGTTAATGCTTGTCCTGATAAAGTAATGCTAGATTGACCATCCGCCACTTGTTCAGTTACTAACGCTTCTAAAGTCACTGTTGCGATATTATCTTGTTCTTGTTCAGTTGGTAGTTGAATTTCAGTGAAAATAACGGCCTGTTCTTGACTACTAACTTCTGTACCATTAACCACTGCCGCAGCATTTAAAGTAAGGGTTTCAGCAATACTATTCGTAATCGTTACGCTTAAACCTTGCTCACCCGTATTCCCAGACACGTATAATGTGCCAACATTACTGGAATTCGCAACTCGCATGACTGATGTCGCGCTACCTCCACTTAATTTAACTGGGATATTCGGTACAACATTGCCTAATTCATCTCGTGCAACCACAACCACTTGGACTTTATCAGAACCATTAGCAATCGCATTGCTATCACTGACTTTAATATCTAATTCAGTTGGAGCTTCACCGCCGCCAGAGGCAATGAATTCAATCTCAACTGCATTGGAGCTTGTACCACCTACAATGGCTGTAATTGAAACGGTTTCAGGAACAGAGTCACTGATTTCACTTGAAAACTGACCATTGGCATCAGTTGTACCAATAGAAGTTGTTGCAACTGCAAATGAATTTTTTGGAAATGCTAAAGCAACAGGTAAGCCTTCAACGGGAATGCCATCTAAATCACGGGCTAAAACTAATAATTTTGCGGTTGTTGTGCCATTGGCTGGAATCAAACCCTGTGTTAATAAGGTTGCTGTCACCACTATGTCCGAAGACTCTTGCGCTGTCGTGCCAAAATTCAGGGTAATAGGATCTGCGCTAATGCCAGCCACAATAGGTGTCACCTCTGTTGTTTGGGTCACATAGTTGGTAATATTGGTTATAAATTGACCATTTTCGTCGGTTGAACCTGTAGAAGGACTGGCTACTGCAAATGAATCAGCTGGAAAAGATAAGGAAACGGGTAAATTAGATAATGGAACACCATCGGTGCTACGTGCTAAAACAATCACTTTTGCAGGTGTTTCACCATCGGCTGGGATAATCCCTTGCGTGACCAAAGTGGCACTAACAACGGCTGTCGATTCAGCGGCTTTGGTAAAACTTAATTTAATTGTATTACCACGACCACCGCCAGCATAAGGAATAACCGAAACTGCTTGTTCCACTGAATTAGAAATATTGGCTCTAAACTGACCGTTGGCATCCGTTACAAATGCGGTATCTGAATTAGCTGTTGCCTGTGAATCAGGTGAAAAACTTAAATCAACACTTAAACCCGGAATAGGTGATAAAAATGCGTCTCGAGCAGAGACTATAATCTGAGCACTACTTGAGCCATCAGCAGAAATTTGGGTATTGTTATTCGCCGCTTCTGCAACCACAGAGCCACCAAAGTATAAATAATCGCTACTACCACCTTGATAATTTACTTGACCTTTTACGCTGAGTAATACCTTGCCATTACCGGGATGTGCTACGGTGAAAGAAACTTGACCACGTTGGTCTGATTCAATGTCTAAATAATTTTTACCATTTTCCAGAAAGTAAGCTTCGTCGGTCACACTGGCGCGAAAAGTCACATTATTTTCAGGGATAAGCTGGGTAATATCGGGGGAAATACTACCATCAGTATCTGTAATCGTTGCATCAGGATTAGCTTCAAAAACAGTCACCGTGACTATACTACTACCTGCCGTAGGGATAACCTGTGTAGAACTAATGAAAAAAGTAACATCGGTTGGGTCTGTCGTATCTACAATTGGTGTACTGCCGTTATCACCCGAATCAGATAACAAGTTGCTGGTTTCGCCACCGCCACCGCCACAGGCAGCTAATATACTTAGCATCATCGCCAATGCCAGCCATTTAAAAACCTTTTTTGCTAACATTCAAGTTCCCTCATAAAAATTATGCCTACGCTGGCAATACAATCAGTTACGACGCTTAGCGTCAAAATGGACTCGCATAGAAATGATAATCCAGTTTTTTAATATTCTAATCAAAACTCTAATTAGGTTGATTCTTTAAGAATTTTAGGCGTTACAAAAATCAATAACTCAGATTTACTATTCGCATGACTACGACGTTTAAATAAATTACCAACAATGGGAATACTGCTTAAGAAGGGTATACGCTCAAGCGCGTCGGTTGTATTTTGTTCATAAACCCCACCCAATACAACAGTTTCACCATTATCGACTAAAACTTGAGTTTGTACTTGGCGTTTACTAATCGGCGGCTCACCCCCACCTACTGCGGGTAAAAAGTCATCTTTACTGACCGATAATTCCATAATAACCCGATCATCTGGGGTGATTTGTGGTGTGACTTCTAATTTGAGAAACGCATCTTTAAACTGGACTTGGGCAACTGCACCAATACCTGCGGCTGCTTGATAAGAACGTTGTTGACCTTGATAAATCGTCGCTGTTTTCTGATTTGCAGTAATCACTCGAGGGCTGGCAACAATTTCACCCCGTCCTTCTTGTTGTAATGCGGAAAGTTCTAAATTCAGCAAATAACTGCCAATTTTACCAATTGCTAAGCCTAAAGCTGCCGTGTTACCACTACCCAAGGTTTCAGGTAAACTGACAATAAAGTTTTCACCCTGACCTGTTGTTGCAGTATTATCACTAGTAAATCCTGTTCCGCTAGAAAATTGCGTATTACCGCCCACTTTGCCGCCTATAACGAGACCATCGCCATTACCTAAATCTTGATTCCCGCTATAACCAAATCGTACACCAAGTGCTTTACTAAATGTATCTTCTGCAATTACTACTCTTGATTCAATTAAAACCTGACGTACAGGTGTATCCAATGCCGCAAGTAATTCTCTAATTTCGCTTAGCTGTTCTGAAGTGTCTCGTAAAATAAGCGTATTGGTTCTCTCATCTATAGAAACAGTCCCCCTGTTAGAGAGAAATGACTGGGAATCTTCACCACCACCTTTACTTTTTAACAAGTTTTCAAAATCTTCAGCTTTAGCATAATTAATTTGTATATATTCAGTGCGTAATGGTTCTAATTTTTTAATTTGTTGCTGATCTTCTAATTCTTGCTTTTCACGCTGGGCAATGTCTTTTTTCAAATCTACCATCACCACATTGCCAATTTTTTTCATGCCTAAGCTATTAGCTTCCAAGATAATATCTAACGCCTGATCCCAAGGTACATTTTTAAGCCGTAATGTCACATCGCCTTTCACTTGTTCACTCGCAACCAAGTTCAGATTAACCCCCGGTAATTCGGTTAATAACAATAATGCTGCGCGAACATCAATCTTTTGGAAACTAAATGTGACTTTTTGTCCTGAATAAGTTGGTTCAACTTTATGTTTTAGTTCTTTTTCTTCAGGAGTCAGTTCTTTTATTTCAACAACATAAGTATTTTCAGTTTGATACGCTAAATATTCATGTTCACCTTTCACTGCAATTTTAACCCGTACATTTCCACCCCGTTTCAAAGTATCAATGTAAGTAACAGGTGTCGCAAAATCAATCACATCCAAACGACGATCAAGCTTGTCTGGCAATTCAGCATCTAAAAAATCAATGACAATTTCATCCCCTTCCTCACGCATATCCACCACAGTATTAGGGTCTGAAAGCGTAATCATCACCAAACCTGATTTATCTTCAGAACGACGAAACTCCACTTGTGAAATATGAGGTTCTCTAGGCGCATAACTCTGGCGGCGGGTTGGAATCAAATTGTTATCAGCTTGAGCATTATTTTGTGCGCTAAAACTTGGGGTATTATTGCGTGGTGCGACATAGGCATCGACTATTTCATCATTAAATTGATTCTGAGGTGATTCCGTAGGCAAACTGGCTTTTACAATAGGGTCATCATTACCACTGCCAGCTAATTGATTGACTTGACCAGAAAAGTTATCCGAAGTAATCGATACTTTATTGCCATAGGTTTTAATATCATAAGGTACTGAGCTGACTAAGTTTAATACAACACGGGTTCTATCAGATGTTTCAACCGCATTAACCCCTTGCACTGCACCAACTCCAATTACTTGAAAACGTTTTTTTAAATTTAAGCTAACTCCTAGAAAATCTAATACAATTTTTGATGGATTATTGGTGCTAAAACTCAAAGGCTCTGGGGCTGTACCTGAAAAGATTAAATTAACTTGGATTTTATTGCCTGGTAAAGTGGAATGGCTGATTTTATCTAGTTGTACAGCGTAAGCCACCGTACTGATGACTAAATTACCAATCAATAGATAGAATAAATATAAAGTGTATTTTTTTAGCTTCATGACAGCAGCTCTCATTCTTTTAGATAGCAGAATTGCAATTAATCTGATGATAAAGCAATTGAACTGATTTGCTCTATATAACAACCCGAACCATCTGGGTAAAGTTCGCGTATTTCTATTTTATTTTCTGAAATAACAATGATTTGACCATCATGCTCACCAATATAATCACCCACTTGGATTCTATAAGTGATACGTTCAGAACGTGATGTGACCAAGCCCCATAAATTGTCTTGACCATCAAGTAATGTACCTGCCATATCCAAAGCATCAAGAGGAATCCGTTCTAAACCAACTCGGATACGATAGGGGTCTGGGCGTTCACAATTGCGCTGAGAACCCTGATCAGAAATATTGGTCATTTGCATATCTTGGCTCTGCAAATCTTCCATAGGTCGAAATGGATCGCGCTTATTTTCCACTTCATAAAAATGGTTGGGAATAATCGTAAAAGAGGGAATAGGGTCAACTTGTGGGTTTTGACGTGCTTTAATATCAGCTACATATTGTCTTAAATCACCCATATCATTACCACTACATGCACCAAGTATCAAACTAGACAGACTAATAAAGACAAAATAGAGTAAGTTACGCTTATTCATGATAATTCCTAGATTATTGAGCTTCACTCTCATCCAAATAGCGATAGATTTGTGCAGTGAGTTCCATTGTAAGTGGCTTACCATTATCTTTGTTGTTTGAGGTTTCAATGGAGATGTTATGTTGAGTCACGATACGAGGCATTGCCGCAATGCCGCTTACAAAATTGCCAAAGGAATGATAATTACCATTTAAACGCAAGGTAATCGGTAACTTGACATAAACTTGTCCAACTTCTTCACGCCCCGGCTTAAATAATTCTGAACTCAAGCCTGTTGCAATCGCTTGTTGGGAAATATCTTGAATTAAACCTGCAACTTGAGCTTTATTGGGCAAACGATTTTGTAACTCTTCTAAGTTTGTTTCAATTTCACGCAACTGCTCTTGCAATTTAGGTAATGTTGCAGCTTCCCATTGTTTTTGCTTGAATTTATCACGTAAATCATTTTCTTTACGTTCTTCTACACCGAGCTGTTCTATTTGTTTTTGGGTGTCAAAATAATAACCCGCACCTAACGCCATGAGAAATACAACCAACACAACGGCGGCTTTTACCACAACAGGCCAACTGCTTACATTATTCGGGTCTAGATTCTTAAAGTCTTCTGGGTTTATTTTGAAAGCAGCCATTATTATGCTCCTTCTTCTTCATTAACCTTAGGAGCGGCTTGGTTAAATTGAAGCTTAAATGTACTCACAGTACTCCCTTTTTTGTTTGAACCTGTCTGCTTGCGATCTTTGCGCAGAATTTCAATAATAGTTGGATTTTTCATCCACTCTGAACGTTCAATTGATTTCATGAAAGAGGATACCCGTGCATCAGATTGCGCATAACCTTCTACGGTGATTTTCTCACCTTTTTGCTTCATGTTGGTGAAATAGACACCATCAGGTGCTTGCGTAACTAATTCATCAAATAAATGGACAATACGAGGACGGCTGGTTTCTAACTCTTGAATCACGTTCATACGTTCAATCAAACGTTGCTTTTTATCTTCCAGCTCCTCAATTTCTTTGATTTTTTGTTCCATTAAGCTGATTTCGTTATTCAAATAATTATTGCGACTTTCCTGATAGTTAATCAAACCTTGTATGTATAAATGCACACCTAAGACTATTAAGCCCGCAACAGCTAAACCCACCGCTGCTGCAACACCAAATCGAGCCTCTCGTTCTTTCTTAAGTTTCTCGCGCCAAGGTAGCAAGTTAATATTAGGCATAATTAATACTCATCAAAGGTGCGTAAAGCAAGACCACAGGCAATCATTAATGAAGGTGCATCAGACATTAATTCTTTTTTATTTACTTTATCTGAAACAGACATGCCCACAAAAGGGTTAACAATCGTGACATGACCACCCACTTTATTACTAATATTATCGATAATACCGTTGATTGATGCACATCCTCCCGCAACCAAAATATGAGACAATTTGCCATAAGTTGAAGTGGAGTAATAATATTGAATTAAACGGCTAATTTCTTGCGCGACATCTTCCTTAAAGGTTGCTAACAAGGTCGTTTCATAGTCTTCTGGTAAGGTATTTTCTCGCTTAGCCAATTGAGATTCGTCATAATTCAAGCCATAAGTATGTTGAATGTCTTCGGTGAGTTTTTTACCACCAAACATATCTTCACGCGTGAATACAATCCGATTTTCACCCATGATATTAAGCGTTGTTGTTGTTGCGCCGACTTCAACTAAAGCAATGGTATCTTCTTCATTAATTTCAGGATCGTTTAACATCACCATTCTAAATGCGGTTTCTAAAGCATATTTATCAATATCAACCACACGGGTTTTCAATCCACCCATTTCGACAGCCGTCACTCTTGCGTCAACATTTTCACTTCGAGATACTGCCAATAAAATGTCTACACGATCAGGCTCACGTTCATTTGGCCCTTGTACTTCAAAATCAAGATTAACCTCTTCCAACGGAAATGGAACTAGTTGTTCAGCATCCATTTCAATTTGCCCTAGAATATCCTCATCGGACATGCCGCTGTCCATCGTAATGATTTTAGTCATAACAGCAGGACCTGAAACAGAGATAGCCGCATGATCAGCTTTGGGCTTAGCTCTTTTCACAAGCTTTTCAATCGCAGCACCAATCAATTCAATTTCACTTTCGTTGATGTTTTTGTCCACGACCGCATTTTCAGGCAAAGGCTCCATGGCGTAACTTTCGACACGATAGCTCTGACCTGATCTACTGAGTTCTAACAGTTTGACCGCAGTAGTGCTAATGTCTATGCCCACAACGGGTTCGGGTTTTAAGCTGAAGAGGCTCACAAATTTTCCTTTTAAAACCTAGATGTTACAAAGGATACCTATATTACACATTAAGGTTTACGCATAAGTATAGACTATATATTACAATTTTTGCATGTCGCTTGTAAATAAAAATTTCAAGTGTCTGATATTAAATACTTAAGAAAAAACACTTGCTTTATAGATTCAGAATACAAAATCTATGCACAAGCCGTGTTAATTGTAAAATATTTAGCCCAAGAACGGTAAGTTTTTAGAACTATGACACGAACAAGCCTTCTTAATTCA
>JAYQWJ020000099.1:0-2001 GCA_035829175.2 Candidatus Albibeggiatoa psychrophila | reverse complement strand
CGAGTTCATGCAATCATTTGGACAACCCGATACTTTAAACTTAAATTTGTAAGGTAATGCTGGACGATGCATATCGTCTAAAAAGTTATTAACCAAAGTACGGTGAATTTGTTGCTCATCAGCGCAAGACTGTTCACAACGTGCCGCACCAACACAAGACATACCTGTACGAACTGCGGGGCCTGCACCACCTAAGTCAAAACCCATTTTGTTAAATTCATCAAATGCAGGTTGCACATTTGCAGTCGTGACACCTTGAAACATGATGTCGCCACTTTGACCATGAAATGCGATTAAACCTGAGCCAAATTTTTCCCAGATGTCGCAGAATTTACGCATAACATCAGTGTTATAGTGCATACCCGCTGGTGGTTGGATACGTAATGTATGGAATTCTTTAGAAGCAGGATATTTAGCAGCCACTTCAGAGAAACGAGGAATAACACCGCCACCGTAACCGATAACGCCTACAGTCCCACCTTTCCAATAGCCTTTACGGGTTTGGTAGGAATGCTCTAATTGACCTAACAAGTCAACCATCATGTCTTGATAAGGTTTACCCTCATCATTTGCTAACCGTTTTAAACCCGTTACAAAACTTGGCCATGGGCCGCTTTCTAATTGGTCAAGGTTAGGCGTTTGGTGCATTTCTTTTGCCATCTGCTCAGCTCCTGATATGTCTCTAAGATGAAATGTGGCTGTTAAGACCCAACGTCAAACACATACCACTATTTCTGATTATTCGTTTTTAAAGAGAGGTCAACAATTAAGAACTTGAAACCACTCCATCCAAAAAGTTTTACTTTACTGCCTATAATTTTAGTTTTTGTTTTATTGCAGTGCACAATAAACTTTTCACTTAAGTAGTCTATTGCAATCTTGTATTATCGTTACATTCTAATATAATAAAATAGTAATTTACTGATGTTTAGTCAAGCAAAAATTTAAAAATAAATATCAAGCTATTATGCAGGGTTTTTATTTTGACTTAGGTTAAACATTCTGCTAGAAAACTATTTTATAGTTGATAAAAGTAGTCAGCTTTCAATTTAAAGTCAAGAAAGAAATTATGAAAAACGTACTAATACCATTTATCATGAATTATCAAAACCGTCAAGCAAGTCCTTTTAATTTATCCAACAGTGCTAGTTATTTAGCTTGGAGAGACAGTAAGTTAGAAAGCTATCCTTTAGCTATAAAAGATTTGATTATCCCCATAAAAAATCCTGAAAATCTATCGTTTTCTGAAAAAAACCAAATTTTGAGGCTATTATACAAAACCAATATGGCTTTTTATCAGATAGAAACGGATATTGAAGTTGATAAAAAGGGTTTGGCTTTATTAGGAAAACAATTTGGATTGGAAAATATTGATCGCACGTTAACTGCTGCAAAAGATGGGATTACGCCTTTACAAGTTGAGGCTCAAGGTGAGCGACATGATTATATCCCGTACACAGATAAGCCGATTAACTGGCATACGGATGGTTACTACAATGAGGCAAAAAAGCCCGTACAGGCGATGTTATTGCACTGTGGTCGTCCTGCATTGGAAGGTGGCGATAATCAAGTAGTGGATAATGATTTGGCTTACATTCACCTGCGAGATAAGAATCCAGATTATATCGAAGCTTTGATGCAAGATGATGTGATGACAATTCCTGCCAATGAGCAAAATGGACAAATTTTACGCGCCGAGTCGGTGGGTTCGGTTTTTTCAATCAATGAGCAAGGGGGTTTGTATACTCGTTATACAGCACGGAAACGTAATATTGTTTGGAAGGAATCAACAATTGTTAAACAAGCTGTTTCGGAATTAAATATGTTTTTAAACTCAGCTTCTCCATATATTTTTCGTCATCGTTTAGAACCGAATCAAGGCTTGATTTGTAATAATGTGTTACATAATCGCAGTGGATTTAAAAATGGGGAAGATTTGGCGGCACAGCGTTTGATGTATCGAATTCGGTATTGTGATAGCGTTCGGGAGATTTGAAATCG
>JAYQWJ020000098.1:0-1349 GCA_035829175.2 Candidatus Albibeggiatoa psychrophila | reverse complement strand
AAGAATTACAACAAAGCTTTCAATTACTAGGACAAGCCACGTTACCCCTAGGTTTATTGGCTGTTGGAGCAGGCTTAGAATTACATCATTTTCGCCGCAGTTTTTTTAATATTGTGATTGCTAGCAGCATCAAATTGATTATTTTTCCGCTCATTGTATTCAGTATTCATTTATTATTTCAGCTTGAATGCCACGTTTATCAAATTGCATTACTGTTTTCAGCCTTACCAACCGCGACTTCATCTTATATTTTAGCCAAACAAATGGGCGGTGATGCCGAATTAATGGCGAATATTATCAGTACACAGATTGTTTTGAGCTTATTTTCCTTGCCTTGGATTCTATGGTTAGCCACATGTTAAATCTCATACTGTATTTTATTGGATGAATCCGCTATGATTTTGCCCTTCATAAAATAAATTAATCAAAGTGGAGCACATCAATGCAACAATTAAAACCGCGCCGTTCTGTGTTATATATGCCGGGGTCAAATGCGCGTGCGTTAGAAAAAGCTAAAACCTTAAGTGTTGATAGTTTAATTTTTGATTTAGAAGATGCGGTTTCTCCCGATGCCAAACAACAAGCGCGTGAGCAAATTACCCAAGCGGTGAATGCAGGCGGTTATGGCGAAAGAGAAGTCATTGTTCGGGTGAATGGATTAGATACAGAATGGGGTAAAGATGACATTGCAGCCATTGCTAAATTACCTATTGATGGTGTGTTATTACCAAAAATCGATCAAGCACAGCAAGTTTTAGAGGCTATCCAATTATTAGATGAAAATGGTGGCTCAGCAGAATTGCCTATTTGGATTATGGCCGAAACTCCGCAAGGCATGTTTAATATTGAATCAATCGCAGGCAGTCACCCACGTTTGAAAACCATCGTCATGGGCACATCTGATTTAGCGAAAGAAATGCGTGTACGTCATACGCCCGATCGTATTGGCATGTTAGTGCCGTTAAGCTTATGTGTGATGGCAGCCCGTGTTCATGGTTTGGACATTGTTGATGGTGTGTATTTAGATTTAGAAAATGCAGAAGGATTTGAAGCTGCTTGTATCCAAGGTCGAGATATGGGCTTTGATGGCAAAACCTTAATTCATCCAAAACAAATTGCGGCATCGAATCAGGTATTTGCACCCAGTGAAGCTGAAATTAAACATGCAGAAAAAGTGATCCAAGCATGGGATGAAGCTCAACAAGCAGGCAAAGGCGTTGTTGTAGTCAGCGGGCGTTTAGTGGAAAATTTACATGTCGAAGAAGCAAAACGTATGTTGGCGTTAAGTGGCGCGATTCAAAACGGTGCTTAATTGATAATCGTATTTATCATTGCTCGTTACCAAATTC
>JAYQWJ020000097.1:0-16176 GCA_035829175.2 Candidatus Albibeggiatoa psychrophila | reverse complement strand
TAACCCCTAATTTGAACTTCTGGACAACGCATTATATTGCCTCACTTATTCTATATAAAAACTATCATTAACTTCATTTATGCTTGCATTTAGGATAATTATGAGTTGATTGCGACTATACAAGGTATAATCCCTTTCTGTGTGTTAGTGATTAATATTGCACTATGGGTATTTCAGACTGTCAAAATGCTTTTAAAATAAAAAACCCCGTGGCAACATTAATTCAATAAAATAAAATCCAAATATATTGACACACAAAAACCACAAGAGAAATAAGGAGGAGCTTCATGATAAGACAAAATGTTATCAAGATATGTTTGCTGTTAGCAGTCACCCTAACGAGTGGCTATGTGATTGCGGAAGATGATGCAGCGTTAAAAGCCGCACATAGCTCCGTTGAAAAGGCTAAAAATCTAATCCCCAACAAAAAATGTCTTAAATGCCATGATGATGAGGATGAAAAAATTTGGGAATATGATGATGATATTGGCGGTGAAATATCCATCTACGTCGACCCTGAAAAATTTGATGAAAGTGTTCATGGCGAACAAAACTGCGTTGGCTGTCATGAAAAAGTAACCCTATCCCGTGGTGAACATGATGAAAGACTCGGCGTGACCGTGGGCTGTGTCAAATGTCACCAAGAAATCTGGGCTGAACAAAAAGATAGCGATGAACCTAAACATCAACGTCTTAAAGTTGTGCTAGAACAAGTCGATAGCTATATGCACTCGGTTCATGCGCGTCCTAACATTGACGACCAAACCAAAACCAATGCCGCTTGTCATGATTGCCATGATGCACACAACATTGGCGCAATCGGTAGTATTCAACGTGAAGAACATCGTTTAGATAATCCTAACGTCTGTGGTAAATGTCATGAAAAACAAAAAGAAGCCTATATGACTTCGATTCATGGCAAAGAAGTATTAGAAAATAAAAATGCCGATGCGGCGGTCTGTTCTGACTGTCATACCACGCATGATATTGATTCCCCTGAAAAAGATTCGGTTAAATTAACCATTACTAAAAACTGTGGTAGTTGCCATGAAGAGTCTTTAGAAACCTATCTCAATTCTTACCATGGTCAAGTCAGTCGTTTGGGTTATGCCCATACTGCAACTTGTTTTGACTGTCACGGTAGTCATGAGTTGAAAAAAGTCGACGACCCCACTTCAACTGTTCATGATAATAATCGTTTAGAAACCTGCCGTACTTGTCATGAAGATGCACCAGAAGGCTTTTTAAGTTTCCATGCACACGGTCATGCTAATGACTTTGAACGTTATCCTGCGATTTGGATTACAACCAGATTCATGAATGCTTTAATTATCGGCGTATTCTTATTTTTCTGGACGCATGTCATTTTCTGGTTCTATCGTGAATATAAAGATCGTAGACAAGGTAAAGGCTATATTCCTGCTGAACACTTAAGCGAAGATACGGTTTATTTCCGTCGCTTTAGCCTCACTTGGCGTATTATCCATTTATTATTCGCAGTCAGCACCATGATTTTAGTCTTAACAGGTTCAACTTTGTTGTTCGCTCATACCGATTGGGCCCCTGTTGTGATGAGATTGCTTGGCGGACCTGAAATTGAGTCGATTATTCACCGTACTGCGGCGACCGTTTGGCTCAGTGTGTTCTTAGTTCATGTACTCATCGTTGGCTTTAATATCTTTATTTGGCATCGCAAAACCTTCCGTTGGTTTGGCCCAACATCGATGTTACCTAACTGGCAAGATTGGCATGATTTGAAAGCCATGTTCAGTTGGTTCTTCGGCAGATCAGAACGTCCTAGTTTTGACCGTTGGTCTTATTGGCAGAAATTTGATTATTGGGCACCATTCTGGGGTGCAGGTGTGATTGGTTTCAGTGGATTAATGTTATTTATCCCAACCATAACAGCGCAATTTCTTCCCGGTTTTGTGTTCAATATTGCAACCATTGTTCATGCTGAAGAAGCTTTATTGGCAACGATATTCTTGTTTACGGTGCATTTCTTTAATGCGCATTTCCGTCCTGACAAGTTCCCAATGAGCACAACTATCTTTACAGGTGCAATACCACTAGAAGAGTTCAAACATGAACATCAACTAGAGTATGAACGCCTTAAAGCCAGTGGTGAGCTAGAGAAATATCTGGTCAAAAAACCTTCCAAATTAGTACGAACAGGTTCTAACTTGCTGGGTACAGTGCTTATTTTTGCAGGCTTGACTTTGCTAACCTTAGTGTTAATAGGTTATATCACTATGCACCACTAAGCATTAATATACAGTTCCTCTAAGATGGGGAGCTGTTAACTCAAATTATTAAAGACGTAAAAAAAGCGGCTATTCCCTAGGGAGTAACCGCTTTTTCAATTTGTTACACTTACACTTTATTTGCTTGGGGTAATGCTTGGATGTGATTCCTTTACTTCTTTTGAATTAGAAAATAAACCACTAAGCAATACTACTAGCGGCACACTAACCGCAATAGTAAGAAGTACCAAGGCAATAGAGATCATCAATATAGTAAGCATAGTAATATCCTCATTGTGTATCGACTACAAAACCAAATTCTTAAAAAAAGCGGCTATTCCCTAGGGAGTAACCGCTTTTTCAATTTGTTACACTTACACTTTATTTGCTTGGGGTAATGCTTAGCGTTGATTTATTTGCATTTTTTGCATTAGAAAATAAACCACTAAGCAATACTACTGGCGGAATACTAACCGCAATAGTAAGAAGTACCAAGGCAATAGAGATCATCAGTATAGTAAGCATAGTAATATCCTCATTGTGTATCGACTACAAAACCGAAATCTTAAGACATGTTGCATTTAAGATTGGGCTTTTATTTAACATATGTTAATTATACACGATGTTCGAATATAAGCAAGCACTAATGTTGCATTGCATCAATTATTTTAGCAGTTTTGGCAAAATAAATCACCACATTCATGGTTTATTATTGAATTATAAAGAATAATTTTTATTATCAAGTTCAATTTGGTTTAATCAATAGCAATATATTCAAGTCAGCATTAAGCTTCTTGTCGTATAAACAACTAATTTTTAAAATATTGTGTTGAAAACAACCAAAAATCCTCACTCCAAAATTTTATTTGAAGGTACGGCACAGAAGCTCGTCAGTGATTAGGAGTGGAAGATAAATCTTGCCTGTGTTGCTCGTGCAAATTAATAATACAGTTCTGAGAACTTAACCAATTGATTATTTAGAAATTTAATTTTTCGGTTAAGCTATATATAATTATTTTAACCGCTACTAAAAACCCACTTGTAAGTAGTTGATTTTAAAGCTTGCAACATCTCTAATTAAGATTGCTCATCTTGGTGATAGTTATTAATAAGCTATTTTAAAAATCTTCCCAATCGTCATCATCATGTCCTCCGTGCCCATGTCCTGATTTTGAACGTGGCGGGTGCGGTGGCGAAGTAGCATCTGAACGTGGCGGGTGATGCGGTGTTAACGCGGAAGTATGAGACGCAGTATGTTCACGCATCGTATGATTAAGCTGATGCAAACGGCTGTTGCTATGATGCTCTGACATTTCATCATATAAATCATTATTGATTGTAAAAAAGTCGGTTTGCTCACGTAAAATCAATGCTTGTTCTGCCATGGATTCACTCGCTGAAGCGGCTTCTTCCACCATTGCTGCATTTTGTTGTGTCATTTCGTCCATTTGAGTGACCGCTTTATTCACTTGATGAATCCCAGATGATTGCTCTTGGCTGGCGGCGGAAATTTCTGACACAATGTCACTGACTTTTTTCACACTGGTGACTATTTCATCTAAAGTTTTGCCTGATTTATTGACTAATTTTGTCCCTTCATCAACTTTAGTTACGCTGTCTTGAATCAGATTTTTGATTTCTTTGGCAGCCGATGCACTGCGTTGAGCAAGATTGCGCACTTCACTGGCAACTACGGCAAAGCCTCGACCTTGTTCACCTGCACGCGCGGCTTCTACTGCGGCATTTAAGGCGAGTAAATTAGTTTGAAATGCAATGTCATCAATCACATCAATAATATCGGTGATTTCACGACTACTGCTGCTAATCTTATTCATCGCTATCACAGCTGTGCCAACGACTTCCCCACCTTTTTCAGCCAAGTTACGCGCATTAATTGCTAATTGAGTGGCTTGTTTCGCATTATCGGCGTTTTGCTGCACGCTACTGGTCATTTCCTGCATACTGGCAGCGGTTTCTTCTAATGCAGATGCTTGTTCTTCTGTACGTTGGTTGAGGCTGAAATTAGCTTGGGAAATTTCTTCAGAAGCGGTCTTAATCGAACGAGCTGACTGAATGATTGTCGTCATACTTTCAGTTAGTTTTGCAATAGTTGTATTGGCATCGTTTTTAAGTTGTTCCAATTCGCCACGATAATCTCGGTCAATTGTTTGGGTCAAATCACCTTGAGATAAGGCTGAAAAAATGGTCGCAATGTCTCTGACAGCAATTTGGTTGAATTCAATAATTTGATTCACACTGGCACTGAAGGTATGGAAGAAGTCGGTTTTATCTTCTAAGCTAATACGTTGACTAAAGTCGCCCTCTGATGCGGCTTGGATCACACTACTAATTTCTTTCTCCGTCACAATTTGGGTGCTAATATCTCGCCATTCTGCAACTGTACCAATACGCTTCCCATCGTTATTAATAATTGGGGTTGTCACGGATAAAATAGTGCATTCCCCCACATTAAATTTGGAAATATAACTAGTGGTCAAATTGTTTATTAACTTGCGCTGATGAGAAGGGTTTTTATGAAAGTCATCGATACAAGTCCCTAGTGTTTTTTTCGAATCAAACTGTGGGAATTGGGCTTTTACTTTATCAGTAGATAATAAATTGATAGCAGACTTGTTTGCATAAACAATATTAAGTCCAGTATCTGCAATAAAAACACTGGTTGTCACGCTATCAAGTGCAGTTGTTAAGCGTAGTGCATCTTCAGCCACTTTTTTATCACATGCTGTGCGTTTTTGTAATTGTTGCTGCATTTGCTCTAAAATTTGCAGTAACTTGCCTGTTTCATCTTTAGAACTAATGTCAATTTGACTGCTTAAATCACCATCTTTAATCGCTGTGGCAACCATGCCTGCTTGAGTGAGGCGTGAAATAATACCTGTCCAAATAAAAGAAGCTAACAAAGCAGAAAACAACACAATACTTGTTATAGAAAGCAGAATATAAATAAAATTTAAATAAGCCTGTTTGCTTGCACCTTCAGCTTGCCGCTCTAAATCTTGTGATAGTTGTTTTTGGATTTCAATTAATATTTCAATTTTTTGGTTCTTCATTTTTGACCAATAATCAGGGGCTATTGTTGCCATCTGTTCAGGGTCTTGGCTTAATGCAATCTGTTCCATTCGCTGGATTTCTTGCAGAAAATCGCCTTTTAATTTGGCTTGATAAAATGCCACTTGTTCCTCAGCAAAATACATATTGAGGGCGCGTTCAAACAATATCTTTTTTATCGCAGACAGTTCTATATATTGGCGATATTGTTCAGGCGTAAAATGTTGTTGACTAAATACGCTTGTCATTAAGGAATGCTCAATTGCAGCGGTTTCTTGTGCTTGTAGAAAATTGATATAGCCTAATTCATAATGAAACACGTTTTGTTGTGTCTCAGCATTGGTCAATTGCATTACAAAGTTTAATATAATGGCATTGAGGTCAGAATAGAGTTGTATTGCTTGGTCAGGTTTGATTTTGCGGGCATCAATCTTGTTTCGTATCGAGTCTAAATCATCTAAGCGTTGTACAACTTGGTTTAAACCTATTTGTAAACTTTTGTCATAACCCTCAATTTTGAAGCTTTCCACGAACTGTTTTAAAACTTGTATGCTTTCGAGTGTGCGTTCTGTTTCATATTTAAGCTGAGGGGTATATTGATTATCTTGACTATGTAGATGTAAAACACTAACCAAGCGTTCGCGCTGAACTTCATAGACTAAATTACTGAGCTTGACTGAAAGATGGACTAATTCATCTAATTTTTTCATCTTATCGTAAGTGTGGTATTTTTCAGCGGTGCTTAAGTACGCAAAAAATAATAGTCCCACAATCGGTAAAAAAATCATGAGACTCAGTTTATATTTAATTCCCAAGTTGGCAAGCCAGCGTTTCATATTATCTACCTTTTATTATCCTACTTGCTCAAGTACGGCAAGTTCTTGTGAATTCAATAGTTTATCTATTTCAAGTATAATCACCATCTTATCGTCAACAGTGGCTAAACCTTTGATAAATTCGATACTAATCACACTGCCAAAATCAGGTGCGGGTTTAATTTCACTTTCAGGCATATCATAAACATCAGACACCGCATCAACCACAACACCCATAATCCTATCTTTACCTGTCACAGGATTAACCACCCGAACCACCACCACAACCGTCATCGCGCCATAAGCCAATCTATCTAAGCCAAAGCGTAAACGTAAATCAATAATAGGCACAATCGTACCACGCAAGTTTATTACGCCACAAATATAAGCAGGTGTATTTGGAATCGGCGTGACTTTGCTCCAGCCTTTGATTTCCTGCACTCGTAAAATATCGACGGCATACTCTTCAGTCGCAAGTACAAATGTGAGATATTTATTCGCAATATGTTGTTGTACATCATCTGGCATCATATTCATGATGTTTGCTCCTCAGGAATTATCTAAAAACAATCCGTTCTATATAAATTCAATCCCGTCAATAATTTTCAGAAAATTCAAATATTCCAATAAATTATGAGTATTCTTTTCTTAAGTTATTTGATAGATGATTTTAAAAAAAGTCTCCAAACTCTTGTTAAATTCAGAATAATATCCAAACCGCACATTTAATTCGTTTCTAAAAACGAGGCGTTACGTTTACGTGAAGGCAAATTTACGCTGTAATGACTATGGAATGAATGCAATAAACCCGAGGTGTCTAAAATTAGCGCGACTTCTCCATTGCCTAAAATCGTTGCACCTGAAATACCTTGAATTTGCTTGTAATTGGTTTCTAAACTTTTTATCACGATTTGCTGCTGTGATAACAATTCATCTACAAATAAACCTATTTTTTGTCCATCGCCTTCCACAATAACCAGCAAGCCTTGCTCTAAATTGGTTAAGTCAGTTTCAATTTTAAATAAATCATATAAGCGCAAAATAGGGATATATTCATCACGTAATTTATAGACTTCAGCTTGTCCTGCTAATTCATTGACATATTTTTTATTAACCCGTAAAGATTCAACAATTGATAGCAATGAGAGAATATAAATCTGATTACCAACACGGATAAGTTGCCCGTCTAAAATCGCCAAAGTCAAAGGTAAACGAATCGTAAAAGTCGTGCCTTGTCCACCGCGCGAATACACATCAATGCTGCCACCTAAAGAACGAATATTACGTCGCACCACATCCATGCCAACCCCGCGTCCAGACAAATCACTGACTTGAATTGCCGTTGAGAAACCGGGGTGAAAAATAAACTCATAAATTTGGTCATCGGTTAAGGCTTCATCTGAGCCAATAAGATTTTTTTCAATGGCTTTTTGCCGAATTTTATCAACATTAAAACCAGCGCCATCATCCTTGATTTGAATCATAATATTGCCGCTTTGATGAAACGCATGAAGTCGCAAAGTGCCTGTTTCAGGTTTACCTTGAGCAACACGTTCAGCGGGCATTTCAATCCCATGATCTAAGGCGTTGCGCACCAAATGCACCAACGGATCACTAATTTTTTCTAAAACGGTTTTATCCAGTTCAGTTTGCTCTCCAGACAATTCTAACTTAACTTTTTTGCCTAATTGAGTACTTAAATCATGCACTAAACGCGGGAAACGACTAAATGAAAAACTAATTGGCAGCATCCGAATCCGCATCACGCTTTCTTGTAATTCGCGAGTATTGCGTTCTAGCTGCGCCAAACCATTGCGTAAATTCTCTATTTTATCGTTATCGAAGCTTTCCCCAATTTGATCCAACATTGATTGGGTAATCACCAACTCGCCAACGATATTAATTAAAGAGTCCACTTTATCGATGCCGACACGGATTGAACTGGCTTCAGACCCATTGTTTTTTTCTTTAACATGAACATTTGTGGATTTATTATGATTTTGGGGTGTATTGCCTACACTTTGTTGTACAGCAGGCGCGGTCGTTTCATTTATTTCTTGGATAACCGCTTGTTTAATTTCATTTTGTACTATATCAACATTGGGCGTTGCTGGAGATTGAGGCATTTCCGCCGCGACAAGCTCAGAAACAAGTTCTAATTCAAGCGTATCTGGTATGTCATCAGATTGTGATATATCAGTTTGTGGTTCAGCATGATTTGAAGCAGTTTCAGAGAGCGCTTCCGTTGTTTTAAATTCCGATACATTCAGTTCTACTAAATAAATATCTAATTCACAATCACCTTCAACCCATTCAAAAATCTCTTTAATATCGGCTTGGTTAGCACTGGTAGTCAGTTCTAATTCCCAGCTTAAATAACAGGAACGTGGGTTTAATTCAATGAATTCAGGTAACGCGCCATAATTTGGATTAACCTTGAGTTGACCCAATTCTTCAAGCTCTCTAAATAAATTAATCGGGTCATTTCCCGTGACTAACATATCTTCGTAAGGCTTAAAGTTGATAGCCCATGTTTTTGGATCTGGAGTCGGTTCCGGTTCTATAACCAGCTCTGTTTCAGCAAAATTATTATTGGCTAGCCGCGGTTGGATTACAATATCTTGTTCTGGAAAGGCTTCTTGTTGTATCGGCGCACTGAGAATGGCTTCTAAATCTTTTTGACAAGCGTTCACCTCATCTTCATTCACAGGTGCGTCATTATCTAAACCATCAAGCTGCATTCGCAAAACATCAACCGTGCGTAACAACAAATCAATGATCTTTTGAGTAATTAAATGTTCACCATTGCGCATTTCATCCAGCAAAGTTTCCGCAACATGAGAGAAATTAATAACTTGCTCATATTGAAAAATCCCCGCACCGCCTTTAATTGAATGTACGCAGCGAAAAATGCTATTAACTTGCTCTTTGTCTATTTCCCCAATTTGTATGTCAAGCAAAGTAGATTCCATTGCATCTAAACTTTCAAGACTTTCCTCAAAAAATAATTTCTTGACTTCCGTCATATCTACAGACATAGGCTACCCCAATACTTTTCGCACCGCCATAAGCAGTTTATCAGGATTAAATGGCTTAATAATCCAACCTGTTGCCCCTGATTTTTTGGCTATTTGTTTTTTTTGTGGATCGGTTTCTGTTGTCAATAATAAAATAGGTTTGAAGCGATAATTGGGCAAGGCACGCAGCTCTTTGACCAAGGACAAACCATCTAATAATGGCATATTGACATCAGTTATCACTAAGTCAAACGTATGGTTTTGTGCTAATTGTAATGCAGCTTGACCATTGTCTGCCTGCATAACCTCATGGCTGGCTTCAGTTAAAGTGTAAGCTAGCATTTGGCGCATCGCAATCGAATCATCACTAATTAGGATGTGAGCCATTTGTAATACCACTGTTCTGGGCAGAAAATATTCATCAAAGATATTGCGCGAGAAACCCCGTCCTTCAGGTCGGGGAGGGATAGCGCATCGGCGATAGCCGACCCTATTACCCGCTCCTTATTTTTCGTTAGGCTATCTTTTGTTTGTTGACCATTTACATTGTTTTACCACATAATGTGAAACGTGAAAACTAAACGCGCCTACAAATTCCGATTTTATTTAGTATAATCTATTATAGGTTGTTGTTTAATAAGTTTATAAAACAAGCGTGTTTAATTTAGCCAATAATGATAAAAAACACAGGTTTAAAAGCTTTAGTTTTATTCATTCTTGCTGCTATGATGTGCGAGCCGTTAATTTATAAAAATTGGAAACGATGTCATAAAACAGCAATGGCAAAAAAGTGCCTATTTTATACCTATCTCAAAGCACGCAATATTCCCGTATTGGCAATTGTACCGAGATTTAAATGACAGCAAATTAGCGATTTATGATACATCGCCTCAACAATGTGGTTTGCAAACGCCGTCATAATCTAAGTTTATTCTCCAATTGATAACATAATATTAACAACTCAGTTACAATAATGGTATAACATCTTAAAACACAGAGAATAACGTTATGTATATAAGGGTTATTTTATTATTAGGGCTTTGTTTTAGTGTCTCAACTCAAGCTGCAAGTTTACTACAGCAGCGGTTTCAATTTAAGCAAGCTTACCAAGCGATTCAAAAGCAAGATTTGGAACAATTCCAACAGCTTTCTGAAAATTTACAAGACTATAAAATTGCCCATTATCTAACATTCTTCCAACTTTATCATAATATTGAACAAGCCAAATCTGATGAAGTGAAAGCGTTTTTAGAAGTCCACGCCAATTCACCCACTGCCGACATTTTGCGCACTCAATGGCTCACGCAATTAGCAAAAGCAAAAGATTGGGCTGGCTATCAAACATTCTATAAACCACAAAAAAGCACTATTTTACAATGTCATGCACTCCATGCGCGTTTGCAGCAACAAGAACCCTTAAGACAATGGCAAATGCAAGCGGTGAAATTATGGCTAGCGGGTAAATCACAGCCCAAAGAATGTGATCCTGTATTTAACTATCTCTATAAAAATAAAGTGATTACAGCAGAATTGCGTTGGCAACGAACTCGCATAAGTTTGCAAAATAAGCAATTTAGATTAGCCAATTATCTTGCCAAACCCTTGGGCAATGACAAAAAAACATGGGTTGCGCGTTGGCAGTCAGTGCATAAGAATCCTCAAATAGGTTTGAAAAATATTAATTATTCTGATGATGAAGTCGCGCGTGAATTGTTAATTTATGGCACAAAACGACTGGCACGCCGTCAAGCCAAATTAGCCCACGATTATTGGAAAAAATTTAAGCAAAAATATAGTTTTACTGAATCGGAAAAAGATGAAATCGACAGTTATATTGCGTTGTGGGCAGCAGACCAGAAAATTACCGAATCTTTGACGTGGTTGATGAGTGCAGAAATCAAAAATGATAAAATTCGCCAATCAATGCTTAATATTGCTTTAAATCAAAATAATTGGGCGGTGATTATTAAATTTGTCACAGATTTCAATGATGCAATTGAACAACAAGATCAATGGCAATACTGGTTAGCACGGGCTTATGGACAAACGGGAAAAGTTGATAAAGCCAAGGCGATTTTTGAAAAAGTGGCGCAACATCGAACTTATTATGGTTTTCTTGCCGCAGAACGTTTACAACAGCCGTTTGCATTTGAACAACAAGAATCTGAATTAGATAAAGCAGCTCAACAAAAAGTATTAGAAAATCCTGCCTTGATTCGGGCGCGGGAATTATATTTTTTAGGGTTTATAAATTACGCACGGATGGAATGGCAGCAGGCACTAAATTCCTTGAAACAAGATGATGTGAAAGTTTTAGCCTCGATTGCTAGTCAATGGGGTTGGCATGATCGGGCGATTCGTGCAGCCAGCAAATCGGATTTACACGATGATTTAACCCTGCGTTTTCCACGTCCTTATTATGATTGGGTATTGAATCAAGCGGAAAAAAGAGAAATTGCTTTTGGTTGGGTTTATGCGATTATTCGACAAGAAAGCGCATTTCAAACCGATGCAAAATCAGGTGCTAATGCCTTGGGTTTGATGCAATTATTACCTGCAACCGCTAGACAAATGGCAAACAAATACAAAATCAAATTAGAGGGCGAACGAGACATTTTAAGCCCTGAAAAAAATATTGAATTGGGTACAGGTTATTTGCGCTATCTATTAGACAGATTTGACGATAATTATCTTTTAGCAACCGCGGCTTATAATGCAGGCCCTTCACGAGCCAAACGTTGGCGCAAAGAGAATTCATGTATTGCACCCGATATGTGGGTTGAGCTGATTCCGTTTAATGAAACGCGGAAATATGTTAAACGAGTGATGAGCTATACCGTTGTTTTTGAATACTTGATGTTGGGTCATGATGATGTCGAGCCTATGCGCCTTAACCCCGTGCAAGAACAAGGTTGTTAAGATTGTAGGAATATTACAAAGTATGGTACAGTTGCCAAACTTTTTTCAAGACACTGTATTTTTAAAAGGGATTTCAATATGAAGTTACGTTATGTTGCGGCGTTAACGATGGGTCTATTTGCATCTTCAGTAACGGCGGCTCAGCTGACTGAAGCAGAAAAACTGAGTTATAGTTTTGGGCAGAATATTGGTAGTACCCTGAAAAAACAAGATATTGAGATTAACGTTGATAAATTGATGTTGGGTATTAAAGAAGCTTTAGCAGGTGAATTTACAACCCTAGCTGAAGAACAAGTTCAATCTACATTGATGGATTTCCGCAAAGCACAGTTTGCCAAAAAAGCGGAACAAAAACGTCAGTTAACTGAGAAAAACCGTATTGATGGAGAAGCCTTTTTAGCAGAAAATGCCAAGAAAAAAGGTGTAAAAGTCACTGAAAGTGGTTTGCAATATGAAATTTTAAAAGCGGGTAAAGGTGATAGCCCTAAAGCCAGTGATACCGTCACAGTACATTATCGTGGTACTTTATTAGACGGCAGTGAATTTGACAGCTCTTATAGCCGCAATCAACCGACTTCTTTTGCGTTAAATCGCGTGATTAAAGGCTGGACTGAAGGCTTGCAATTGATGAAACCGGGTGGCAAAGCAAAATTTGCAATTCCTTCTGACTTGGCGTATGGCAAAACAGGTATTCCGGGTGGTAAAATCGGTTCTGAATCAACCTTAATCTTTGAAGTTGAATTGATTTCTGTTGATAAATAACGTTTAAATATTCTTTAAAAAAGGGCTTGCAGACTCAACTTAAGCAGCAAGTCCTTGGTATTTTATCCCCAAGTTTGGAGTTAGTATGCAAAGGGTTGTGTTTAATCAAAAAGGGGGCGTTGGCAAGTCAACGATTACGTGCAATTTAGCAGCGATTAGTGCTGCACGAGGTAAAAAAACCTTAGTGATTGACTTAGATCAGCAAGCCAATTCCACACATTATTTATTGGGTGATAAAGCTGAAACAACACAACCGACTTTAGGTACATTTTTCGAGCAGATGTTGAGTTTTAGCTTATATGATAAGAAAGTAGATGCTTTTATTCATCCTACGCCTTTTGAAAATTTGTATATTATGCCTTCAGACCCAGAGCTTTACGCGCTCCAATCCAAACTAGAATCCCGTTATAAAATCTACAAGTTACGTGATACTTTACGCGAACTCACCGATTTTGATGAAATTTATATTGATACGCCGCCTGCTTTGAATTTTTACACTCAATCAGCATTAATTGCAGTTGAGCGGTGTTTGATTCCATTTGATTGCGATGATTTTTCACGTAAAGCCTTGTATAGTTTGCAAAATAATGTGCGTGAGATTCAAGCGGATCATAATGCAAATTTACATATTGAAGGGATTATCGTTAACCAATTTCAACCGCGTGCAAAATTGCCAACTCAATTGGTAGAAGAACTGATTGCAGAAGGTTTGCCTGTTTTGAATGCACGGATTTCAAGTTCTGTGAAAGTGAGAGAATCACATCAAATAGCAACGCCGCTGATTTATTTTGATGAAAAACATAAAGTAACACAAGCATTTGTCGAGTTATATGAAGAATTGGAAGCCAAATAATCTGTTCACTTGTTTGAGTCTGTGATTAAGGATAAGGAGTGAAAAACTTATTTTGTTCGCGCAGAATAACTTACACTCCTATTTTTATTAAAGCTTGATTTTTTAGTTATTAAGCCAACAGATTTGATAAAACAAGGCTTAAATAGATAAATTTTATTGAGATGTACTTTGAGCCATTTATTAAGCTTAGTCTAAAATTAAGGCATTTTTTAATTAATTCAAATACTGATTCGACAACACTACATGCTATAATAGCAATCCATTCTAAATATCACACTTACACACTTATCTAAAAAATCAAACTGTTAGAGAACAACAATGGTGAAATTATTCGCATGGTTCGGTTTTATCTTAGTTTTTCTGCTCATGGCTGCCTTTGCATTATCCAATATCCAAACCGTGACAATTTACTATTATATCGGCCAAACTGAACTACGCCTTACTGTATTATTATTTTTTGTATTGAGTTTTGGCGTGTTATTAGGTTTAATCGCCAACTTTTTATGGTTATGGAAATTGCGCAAAGATAACCTACGTCTTAAAAAATTACACAAAAATGCTTTGCACGAAATAAACACCTTAGTCGCACGCACGCAGGATATTCATACACAATGATAGAACTTTTATGGGTGCTGTTACCTGTTGCAGCCGCCTCTGGATGGTTTGCCGCACAACATAGTTCCCGCACCAAGTTCACTTCTTCAACCTTTAATTTATCATCAGATTATTTTAAAGGCTTGAATTATTTGCTCAATGAACAACCTGACAAAGCGATTGATATTTTTGTTAAATTGATTGATGTTGATAGTGATACGGTTGAAACTCATCTTGCATTAGGGGTATTGTTTCGACGACGTGGGGAGGTTGACCGTGCGATTCGGATTCATCAAAATTTAATTGCTCGAACCACATTAAATGCGCAACAACGGGCTTTAGCTGTGCTTGAATTAGCCCAAGATTATCGACGTTCAGGCTTATTGGATCGAGCAGAAATCTTATTTATAGAATTAACCCAATCCGTCGAATATAAAGCGTATGCGTATCGGCAATTATTGGATGTTTATCAGCAAGAACATGAATGGGAAAAAGCCATACAAACGGCGAATGAATTAAATAAGGTCGCGGGGGAAAATGTTAAAGCTTTGATTGCGAATTATTACTGTGAAATAGCGGAAATAGCACGTCATCAAGGTTTACGTGACCAAGCTTTACAAGCGGTACAAAAAGCCCTTGCTGCTGAAAACCACAGTGTTCGAGCCAGTTTATTAGAAGGTAAATTAGCACTGGAAGCTTGTGATAAAAAAGCCGCCATTAAAGCATTTCGCCGTATTGAGCGACAAGATTCAACCTATTTATCCGAGGTAATTGCACCACTTAAACAGTGTTATCAGGATATAGGTAAAGAAGATGAATTTAAAAAATTTTTATACTATGTTTTAGAACGTTATGGTGGTATTACCCCGATGTTGGTGTTAGCCAATATGTTGCAAGATGAGGCGAGTGAAGAGCAGGCGGCTGATTTTATTGTCAAACAATTACACAAACGTCCTTCAGTCCGCGGTTTAGACCATTTGCTAGATTTAGCACTCTCACGCACTGGTAATATTACTTATGAACATCTACTCTTATTAAAAGACATGACGAAACAGTTGCTTAAAAACAAGCCTGTTTACAAATGCCATCATTGTGGCTTTACAGGCAAGACCTTACACTGGCAATGCCCTAGCTGCAAACAATGGAACACAATCAAACCTATACAAGGTATCGAGGGTGAATAAAATGCGTTCTCCTTTAATCATTGCACTTGATTTCGCGCAACCAGAACAAGCTTTAGCCTTAGCCCAACAACTAGGCTCAGAACGTTGTTACGTTAAAGTGGGTAAAGAATTATTCACCCGCAGCGGCGCATCATTGGTGGCTCAATTAGTGGATTTAGAGTTTAAAGTATTTTTAGATTTGAAATATCACGATATTCCGCACACCGTCGCCAAGGCCTGTCAAGCAGCTGCGGATTTAGGCGTATGGATGTTAAACGTTCATGCTTTAGGCGGACGTGACATGTTGATGGCAGCACGAGAAAGTTTAGAAAAATATTCACAACGCCCATTATTAATTGCGGTGACATTATTAACCAGTTTGGATGAGGATGATTTGGCAGGCTTGGGTTTGCATGGTTCATTGCAAGATAATGTATTGCGTTTGGCACGATTATCAAAGGCGGCGGGATTAGATGGTTTGGTGTGTTCGCCACAGGAAATTCAGTTGATTCGGCAAAATGTGGATCAAAATTTAGTGCTGGTCACACCGGGGATTCGTCCAGCGTCCAGCGTCCAAGATGATCAAAAACGCACTATGACTCCAAAACAGGCTTTAGAAGCAGGCGCGAGTTATTTGGTTGTCGGACGACCCGTGATTGCAGCTCCCAATCCATTACAGGCATTAACTGAGATTGAAGCAGAAATTGCCGCTTAAGATAATAAATTGAGCATAATATTGGG
>JAYQWJ020000096.1:0-12494 GCA_035829175.2 Candidatus Albibeggiatoa psychrophila | reverse complement strand
TCTAAACTTAAACGCTTACAGTGTGGACACGTTACAGCCCACCTAAACGCACATAACAGACTTGTCAGACAATGTTTCATTGCTAAGTTGATGACGATGTGAATAAATTGATCCTAAGTAGATTTTTAGTAACGGTCATACCACAGTCTGTACTAACGACCCAAACGCAAAGGATATTCAGGCCACTTAGTTTTTAACTCTTGAAAACGTTGTTTTGCTTCAGCTGATTCTCGATAACGACTACCAAGTCCTTTAGTACGCCAGCCATTGGTATCATCTGACCATTCACTGACAGGTGAGCCTTGACCAAAATCAAGCACAATAACGTAACCTTTTTTCTGCTTTTTAGGTACATCAATAACATCAAAATCGTGAACATCTATGCCAAGTGGCTGCATTTCTTTAGCGAGCATATGCACTTCTTCTTCTTGAGTTTCTTGCTCTTGTTCTAAAGAATCTAGCCGTTTTAATAAATCACTATAACCCATTATTAATTCTCCCAATGTCAAAAAATTATCGTTATATATCCCATTCCCTTGTATTATAAAAATTAATTATAAAATCTCAATTATACAACAACACTGAGGTTTGGGGCGTTTTAGAAGCTAAAAAAGTCATAATTTTCAATTTAAACTCGATATTAAAGAAACTAGCGGCGAGAAGTAATCATTCCTTAAGAAAAAGCAAAAATATTAATCAGCCGAAGAAGTTTTAGTCTTTTGTCTATTTAGAATACAGTATTGAATCACCAAGTAAAATATATATATTATTCATATATTTCAATTGATTACATCAATAATATTATTTTAATAAGCCATCATTAGAAGGTTTGATTTTATATTATTTCCTTTGATTTTCTAGTCATGATGAATAGATTGGGCAATATTTTTAGTATTTTTTATACATTTTTCAAAACAAAGCAATTTTATGATTTATATTGGTTTTCTATGTATTGACCCCTTGTAAACTCAATATATATAAGATGACCTCAAGCCATTTTTCAGCTAGAATGTTTGGGTTAAATTATTGTTTAAGACTATGACTTAGACAAATTCTATCGTACAATAAAGGATAGTTATTAGAACTATAAAGAGGCGTAGCAATGCTCATTGATTATGTACCGATTCTGCTTTTTATCTTGATAGGGCTGGCGGCTGGCGTAGGCTTCGCTGCAATTGGCTTTCTGTTGGGCAAACGTGAGTCTTATGCAGAAAAAGATTCTCCCTATGAATGTGGATTTGAGGCATTTGAAGATGCACGGATGAAATTTGATGTGCGTTACTATTTGGTCGCTATTCTCTTTATTATCTTTGACTTAGAAATTGCATTCTTGTTTCCTTGGGCAGTCGTATTCGATAATGTCGGTGTATTTGGCTTTGTTGCTATGATGATTTTCCTTTCAATTTTAGTAGCAGGCTTTATTTATGAATGGAAAAAGGGAGCTTTAGAATGGGAATAGAAGGCGTTTTCTCCGAAGGCATCGTCACCACTAGCGCGGATTGGTTAATTAACTGGGCGCGGACAGGTTCAATGTGGCCTGTGACGTTTGGTTTAGCCTGTTGTGCGGTAGAAATGATGCACGCAGGTGCTTCGCGGTATGACTTAGACCGTTTTGGTATTGTTTTCCGTCCTAGTCCTCGTCAGTCCGATGTGATGATTGTGGCAGGTACGTTGGTGAATAAAATGGCTCCTGCATTACGCAAAGTCTATGACCAAATGCCAAACCCACGTTATGTGATTTCAATGGGTTCATGTGCTAACGGCGGTGGTTATTATCACTATTCTTATGCTGTGGTACGTGGTTGTGACCGTGTTGTTCCCGTTGATATTTATATCCCCGGCTGTCCACCGACTGCTGAAGCATTGCTGTATGGCATTTTGCAACTACACGCTAAAATTAAACGTAGTACGATTGCAAAAGCAAGTTAACCCTCCGTTCATTGATAATTGTTAATTGGTAATTGTTATGGCTGATGCTCGGCAAACCTTATTAGAAACAGTGCAGCAAGAATTTGGCGATAGTTTGTTATCTGCTCAAATCGCCCTGAAAGAAGTAACGATAGAAATCCCCGCAGTCCAAGTTGTGCGTATCTGTACCTTATTACGTGACAAATTTGGCTTTGAACAACTGATTGACCTCTGTGGTATTGATTATTCCACTTATGGACAAGCTGACTGGCAAACTGAAAATGCAAGCAGCACAGGTTTTAGTCGCGGGGTAAGTGAATCAATTCATCAAAAAACCACAGAAGAAAAGCCACGTTTTGCAGTGGTTTACCACTTATTATCAATCCAACATAATCGACGAATTCGAGTTCGTGCATTTACTGACGGTGAATTGCCTAAAGTACCCTCAGTCGTCAATATTTGGAGTGTTGCTGATTGGTATGAACGTGAAGCATTTGATTTATATGGTATTGTATTTGAAGGTCATCCCGATTTACGCCGTATCTTAACTGACTACGGGTTTATTGGTCATCCATTCCGCAAAGATTTCCCTGTCAGTGGTCATGTTGAAATGCGTTATGACCCAGAAAAAGGGCGTGTGGTTTATGAACCTGTCAGCATAGAGCCACGAGTTTTAGTGCCGCGTGTGATTCGTCAGGATAATCGTTATACTGAAGACACGCAGGTGTAGTAAAGGATTGATAGTATGCCAGAAATTCGTAATTATACTTTAAACTTTGGCCCTCAGCATCCCGCAGCGCATGGTGTTTTGCGTTTGGTGTTAGAGATGGATGGCGAAGTGGTTGAACGTGCTGACCCACATGTTGGTTTATTGCATCGTGGTACGGAGAAATTAGCGGAAACGAAACCGTTTAATCAAAATGTGCCGTACATGGATCGCTTAGACTATGTATCGATGATGTGTAATGAGCATGGTTATGTATTAGCCGTCGAAAAATTATTAGGGATTGAAGCCCCTGAACGTGCGCAATATATTCGTACCATGTTTGATGAAATTACCCGTATTTTGAATCACTTGCTTTGGATTGGCTCGCATGGTTTAGACGTGGGCGCGATGTCAATGTTTTTATATGCGTTCCGTGAGCGTGAGATTTTGATGGACTGTTATGAAGTGGTTTCAGGGGCACGTTTACATGCAGCGTATTATCGTCCCGGTGGCGTGTATCGTGATTTGCCTGACACCATGCCAGAATACAAAGCATCACAATGGCATAGTCAAAAAGAAGTGGATCGTTTAAATGAAAATCGTCAAGGTTCTTTGTTAGATTATATTGAAGATTTCACTAAAATTTTCCCGCAACGGGTTGATGAATATGAAACTTTATTAACTGAAAATCGGATTTGGCGACAACGGACAGTAGGCATTGGTGTGGTTTCGCGCGAACGTGCTTTGCAATTAGGCTTTACAGGGCCGATGTTGCGTGGTTCTGGCGTTGAATGGGATTTGCGCAAAAAACAACCTTATGCCGCGTATGATAAGATGGATTTTGATATTCCAGTCGGTACAAATGGTGATTGTTATGATCGTTATTTGGTGCGGATTGAGGAAATGCGTCAATCTAACCGTATTATCAAACAGTGCGTTGATTGGTTGCGTAAGCCTGAAAACCAAGGCCCTGTAATGATTGAAGATAACAAAGTGTCTCCACCTAGTCGTCAAGCGATGAAGGAAGACATGGAAGCGTTGATTCATCATTTCAAATTCTTTACTGAAGGTTATTGTCCACCAGAAGGTGAGGTGTATGCTGCGATTGAGCATCCAAAAGGTGAATTCGGGATTTATTTAGTATCTGATGGTGCTAATAAACCGTATCGGATGAAAATTCGCGCGGCGGGATTTGCTCACATGTCGGCTATGAATGAAATGGGCAAAGGGCATATGCTGGCTGACGTAGTTGCTATCATCGGTACAATGGATATTGTATTTGGTGAAATTGATAGATAGTTTTTGAGGAGTGCAAAACTTGTTTTGCGAGAGTGAGATGAGTTTTGTGTTATGGAAAGAGGTGCAGCATGATAGCAAATTACAGTTTAAAGCCAAGCGAACTTACCTCTGATTTTATTGAACATTTAAAACAAAGGTACAGAGACGATACCATTAATATTACGATTCAAAAAAGAGATAACGACACTAATTTAATTTGGCTAAAAGCGAATGAGAAGCACTTTTTAGATGCTTATTCAGGCGACGATTCTATTTATGATGATTTATAGTTTTGGTGAAATTGTACTTATATCATTTCCTTATTTAGATACTACAAAACAACGTCCTGCACTGGTTATCTTAGACACAGGCGATGATGACTTTATCCTAGCCCCTATCGCAAGTCAAAAACGAATTGTTCAAGGAGATTGTCAGCTTGTTAACTGTGGAAAGCAGCAAATTTATTAAAGCCATCATGGATAAGACTAGCTAAAGTTTCTTGTATTCGAAAAAGCAATATTAAAAGAAA
This sequence comes from Candidatus Albibeggiatoa psychrophila, assembly GCA_035829175.2. GTDB lineage: Bacteria > Pseudomonadota > Gammaproteobacteria > Beggiatoales > Beggiatoaceae > Albibeggiatoa > Albibeggiatoa psychrophila. Next base: position 8,073 of record JAYQWJ020000096.1, on the reverse strand, counting down.
AATAGGTCAATTATCTAGTGAAGATATTTTGATGATAAAAACTGATTGGAATAAACCTTACTCACTAGAAATTAATTAAAAGTTATTAAACGCTTACGGAACTCACCATGTTAGCAACACAAAAACAAGTAACTCAATTATTAACCCCTGAATCTTACGCGCAAATTGACCATTGGTTACAGAAATATCCTGAAAACCAAAAACAATCCGCAGTCATGGGTGCGTTGATGATCGCGCAAAAACAAAATGGCGGACACCTCACTGAAGAATTGATGGACGAAATTGCAGCCTACTTGGATATGCAGCCGATTGCGGTTTATGAAGTCGCTACATTTTATTCCATGTACGAACACAAACCTGTTGGCAAGCATAAAATCTGTGTCTGTACCAATATTTCTTGTATGTTGAGTGGTTCAGACGAAGTTGTTGACCATTTGAAACAAAAATTAGGCGTGAAAGATTTCCGCGAAGTCACTAAAGATGGCAAATATTCACTGAAAGAAGTGGAATGCTTAGGGGCTTGCGTCAATGCGCCAGTGATTCAAGTTGAAGACCAATATTATGAAAAGTTGACTCCCGAAAAAGTCGATCAAATGTTAGCAGAATTAAAGTAATTTTCGTGTGTGCTGCTAATGTCAAACATGATGTTGCAGCACAAAAAGGTACTAAATGATGCAAACCGTCCAAATTAGTAAATTAGGTTCTCACATTACACAAATTTCTCCCGTAACATGGCGAACTTATGAGAATTTTTTGGAAGATTTAGGTGAAGGTTATGCAGACAGGCTATTTTACAGTGATGGCGTTTTGGAAATTATAAGCCCTTCATCTACGCATGGTTTATACAATCAGACTTAGCGGTTGAAATTGACATATCAACAGACTCAACTAAGAAATTAGATATTTATGCCAGCATTGGTGTGCCTGAATTATGGTTTTTTGATGGCAAAGAATTAGTTATTTATCAATTAATATCTCAAAATTACCAAATAACAAAAAATAGCGGGATTTTCCCCAATTTAGACTTAAATAAATATATTCCAGAATTAATCGAGCAAGGCTTTAAAGTTGGACATATCAAAGCCTGTAAAACATTGATTGAAAAAGTTAAACAACAAGGTTTGATATAGCAGATAGATGCTATCTGTTGCACAAAAAATAGGAATGCTTCATGACAGAAAAAGTATGTTATCGTAACATTGAAACGGATCAATCTTGGACACTTTCTGTGTATGAAAAAGCAGGGGGCTATAAAATTTTACGTGAAATCTTGCAAGAACAACCAGACCCGCAAGATATTATCGAAAAACTTAAAAGTTCAGGCTTACGCGGACGTGGTGGTGCAGGCTTCTCAACTGGCTTGAAATGGAGCTTTATGCTCGGTCAACGTAATAAACCGGGGCAAAAATACATCGTTTGTAACTCAGACGAAGGTGAACCGGGTACTTGTAAAGACCGTGATATTTTACGCTACAACCCTCATGCAGTGATTGAAGGAATGATCATCGCGGGATATACCATTGGTGCAACAGCAGGTTATAACTATATTCGTGGTGAATTTGCTGAACCGATCGCACGTTTTGAAGCCGCTCTTGAAGAAGCCTATGCCGCAGGTTTCTTAGGTAAAAATTTACAAAATTCAGGGACTGATTTCGATTTATATACTCATCATGGCGCAGGTGCTTATATCTGTGGTGAAGAAACTGCACTTTTAGAGTCTATCGAAGGTAAAAAGGGTCAACCGCGTTTTAAACCCCCTTTTCCAGCAAGTTATGGCTTATACGGCAAACCAACCACGATTAATAATACAGAAACTTTGGCATCTGTCCCCAGCATTTTAGATAAAGGTTCAAGCTGGTTCTTAGAAATAGGCAAGCCAAATAATGGCGGTACTAAATTATTTTGTGTCTCTGGTCATGTGAATAATCCGCAAAACTTTGAAGTGCCAATGGGTACACCGTTTAAAGATTTGCTTGAAATGGCGGGTGGCGTGCGTAATGGTCATCAATTAAAAGCGGTGATTCCGGGTGGCTCGTCAACCCCTGTATTAACCGCTGAGGTGGCGATGGGTTTAACCATGGATTACGATTCGATTGCCAAAGCAGGTTCAATGTTGGGTGCAGGATCGGTGATTGTGATGGATGAAACCACTTGTATGGTCAAAGTGTTAGCGCGTATTGCACATTTCTATCATGAAGAGTCTTGTGGTCAATGTACACCTTGTCGTGAAGGCACAGGCTGGCTATCTCGCATGTTACATCGTATCGCGCATGGTCATGGCAAAATGGAAGATTTGGAAATGTTGGATGATGTGGCTAATAAAATCGCAGGTCGTACCATTTGTGCATTGGGTGATGCAGCGGCGATGCCTGTTATTAGTTTTGTGAAGAATTTCCGTGAAGAATTTGAATACTTCATCAAAAACGGCAAATCAATGGTAACAGGTCAATAAAACAACTTTTCTGGGTTTGTGGAAAATAGCGCAAGCCCAGAATTTCATTAAATATTCAATAAAAGCAACATTTATCTATTTGTATTAGTCACCTTCTTTCTTTTAAAATATTCCCTCATTATTTATTCTTCTCCCAACTAGATTTACCCATTCATAAATTGAAAACACAATCAATAGCCTTTAATATGGTAGCCTGAGAATTAACACGACAGGAAAAACTAATTTTTTTATAAGCTTATAATATAATTTTATGATTATTAGGCTAGTGTCTTTGACAGACTTATTGTATGGTTAATGCTGGGCTATGTTTGAATTCCACTTAAAAATTATACATAATTAGCCTTATACTAAAAAAGGGAATTTAGCTGAGAAAGCCTATATGAAAATTTCAAACGCCTATAAAAATCAGATAATTGGCGTTATGGAATATGCTCGATAAGCTAAAATTAATATAAAGCACACATTTTTGGAGGGGAGAGATGGGACATAATAATAGAAGTGCCTATTTCCTGATTGGAGTGATGAGTTGCAGCCTTTTACTGTGTAGTTGTAAACCTGCTGAGACCATAGTTTCAGCACAAGATACCGTTCGGCCTGTACGTTACCAACAAGTATTTAGCAAAGGTGGTATCGGACAAGCGAGGAGTTTTGCAGGTCTGTCTCAAACAGGCATTGAAATTAAACTCGGTTTCCAAGTTGCAGGCATAGTGGATAAAATTCTTGTTAAAACAGGTGATAAAGTCCGCACCAAACAAATGTTAGCCATGTTGGAAACAACCCAATATCAGCAATCTTTGCAAAAAATGGAAGATGCCTTAGCTGAATCACAAAAACTAGCGCAAGATGCGCGTAAGCATTATGACCAAGTGCGCCAACTGTATGATCAAGATATGAATTTACAAGGTGATTTGGATATTGCACGTCGTTTTGCAGAACAGGCTCGCAATGAAGTACGCTTAGCAAGTAAAGAGCTGGAAACGGCTAGAGCCAATAACACCTACACCCGCTTATTATCTCCGAAAGTTTGTAAAATTAAGAATGTTTTAATTGAAGTTAATCAACATGTGGCAGTGGATGAGCCTGCATTTACGATTGTTTGTGGTGAACAAATTCAAGTTCAAATTGCAATGCCTGCTAATTTGCTACCTGATATACAAGGTCATCAAGTTAAAGTATTTTTTGAAGCGATTTCTGAACGTCAATTCACGGGTACAGTCGTCGACATTGCAGATAAACCGATTGGACAAACCCAACGCTATTCCATCATGGTACAACTCCAAGAATCAGATAGACGGTTGCGACCTAATTTGGCGGCAGAAGTTGAATTTCAACTAAATATGCCAAACAAGCGACCTGTGATTTTAGTACCCACCGTGGCTGTAGGAGAAGATGGCATAGGGCGTTTTGTGTATGTTGTAGAAAAAGTAACCGATGATGGTTTAGGTATCGTGCATCGGCGTGAAGTCGAAATTGGGCGTTTAACAGAAGAAGGATTAGAAATATTGACAGGTTTACAAAGTGGTGAACGTGTTGTTACTGCGGGTTTTAGCCAATTAAAAGAAGGATTGACGGTGCGTTTTCCAGAACCTAGTGATCATTATCATTCTGAATCAGGTCACTTATCACACACTATTTATCTCATTCTTGCTCAAGCAGGAGACGAAACGTCGTGAATCTTAGTCAATCAGCCGTTAATCATAGTAGGCTCAGCATTGTTTTATTATTAAGTTTACTGATTTGGGGTAGCTATGCGTACTTGCAACTAACACGCGATGTTGCCCCACATTTTTCATTACGCACAATTCAAATTGTCACGCAATTACCTTATGCCAATCCGCAACAGGTAGAAAATTTCGTGAGTAAACCACTGGAAAGCTTATTACAAAAAATGCCGATTGTGGACTTTGTAACCAGCGAATCCAGTAATCATACTTCATTGATTTCCGTACATTTAAAATCTGAAGTATTATCTAATCGCCTGTGGCAAGAATTACATTTTGCGATGGCGGAAGTAAAACATTTATTGCCAAGCAATGCGATAGGCCCTTTTATTCATGATGAAGGCGAATTATTTGGTATTGTGTTAGGCGTAACGGCTGAAGGATTTTCTGCCCAAGAAATTCAAAATATTACCCAAGAAATTCAACAGCATTTACAGCTATTAACTGAAGTAAATGAAGTCAAAATCTATGGTGCGCAAGAACCTGCAATTTTAATTGAGTACGACCCCAAACAATTGGCGCGTTGGCAGCTTACACCTGAAGACCTTAATCAAGCATTGCAACAGCAACAAATTGAATTTGATGAATTAACTTTAGATATTGAACAAGAAAAAGTTAAATTGGAAATTAGGCAGCCTGACACCGCCATTGAAGCTTTAGAGCAAATTATTATTCCCGCGCCAGAGCAAAGTATTTTCCTCCATCAAGTCGCTAGCATTTCTCAAACCTTTTCCCTTAATCATTTAAACGTCCATGCCACTGGTAAAAATGCGACCGTGTTGGCTGTTTCAATGCGTGAAGGCGGTAATTTAACCAAAATCAGTGACCAAGTTCGTGAATTATTACAAGATTTAAAAAGTGGTTATCCAATCGGTTTAGAGTTTCAAATGATTACCTGTCAGCCGACTCAAGTGAAAAAAGTATTAAATAAATATTTACAGCCTTTAGCAATTTCTTTAGCTGTGGTTGCGGTATTATTTTTATTGGTTTTAGGCTTGCGCATGGGTTTAATCGTTTCTATTTTGATTCCATTGACTTTTTCAGTCATCTTTGGGGGCTTGTGGTCATTAGGTTTGCAGCTCGATAAAATCACCATCACGGCGTTATTTATTGCCTTAATTCCCATTATTTATCATGGGGTTATTGTGGCGGATGCGATGAAGATTGCGATGCAACAAGGTGATGATCCGATTGTGGGATTGAAAACCTTGCAAAATCCTGCACTAATTGGCGTTTTTGTTGTAAGCAGTTTATTCATGCCTGTTTTATTGGGTAAATCTGCCAGCTTAGAATACATTTCACCGTTGTTTATTGTGATTTTGCTTAGTTTATTAAGTAGTTATATTTTAGCCTTTACGATTGTTCCTTTGTTGATTGTGCGATTTATCGATATAACAAGGCTGCCGCAAAAAGTCCAATTTGATACTTATTATCACGAACAATATCAACGTTTATTATCCAGCTTTCTGCATCACCGACGATTGACAACATTACTGGGTGTCTTAGGCGTATTTGCGATTTTTTATAGCACTCAATATTTAAGCGCAGGTTTTTTACCCGCATCAGAATGTCCGTATTTTAAAGTAGAATTGGAATTGCCGCCGACAACACCGTTGGAAAAAACAGGACAGGTTGTGCAAGAAATTGAAGCTTTTTTACAGAGGCATACGCATGATGGTGCAGAAGATGAGAAAAATGATGTTGTAACCCATTGGGTGAGTTATATCGGTGGTGGCGGGCCGCGTTTTGTATTACAGCATATTCCTCAAGCCACTCGTTCAAATAATGCTTTATTAGTTGTACATGTTAAAGACGAGCATTTAGTTGATAAATTTGCCGCAGAATTAGAGCATTTTGTTTATTCTCATTTTCCCGATTTGGGCTTGAGAATCCAGAAAATTCCTCATGGTGTGCCTGTGCAACATCCTGTCGAAATTCGTTTAACCAGTAATGATGAAAAGCTATTATTAAATATCAGTCAGGCAACCGTCGATAAATTAGCCAGAACGCCCGGTACAAAAAATGTCTCTACGGATTGGGGCAATAAAGTTAAAAAATTATTGATTCAACCTGATGCACTGCGGATGCAGCAATTTGGTGTGACTTATCAAGCATTAATCACCGCTTTACAAAGTGGTTTTGCAGGCATTGATTTGGCGCAATATCAAACCATACAGCAGCGGATTTCTGTGGTTTTACATGAAAAATCAGAACGCTTGAAGAATATTAAACGCTTGGAAAACTTACTGGTTTATGCAGGGACGGTGCAACAATACGTTCGTTTAAAACAGATTGCGGATATTGAATTGGCTTGGGAATATCCAAAACGAGTGCGTCGCGATGGTTGGTATACGGTGACAGTGGGTGCAGATGTGCAGCATTATAGTCATGCTTTTAGTGCCGTATATGATATGCAAGAATGGTTGTTGCAGCAAGATTGGCGCGGACGTTATCAATATCATTTCGGTGGTCAATATGAGTTGGCGGTACAATCTTATCAAGCGATTTTGCCTTATATTGCCTTAAGCGGTTTTATTATTTTGGCATTGCTGGCATTTCAGTTTAATTCGTTGCGCAATACGATGGTGGCGTTGATTGCTGTGCCATTTATGAGCATTGGGGTTTTAGCGGGTTTATGGGCGGTGAAGGGGACGATTGATTTAATGTTTATATTGGGTTGTTTGATTTTGGCAGCATTCAGCATCCAACAATCAATGTTATGGTTAACGCGAAAATTACCGAGTAACAATAAATATGAACTATTACTTATCAGTGCGCAATATCATTTCCGAGCCATGTCGCCTGTGATTTTAATCAGTTTGTTTGCGCTGTTACCGATGTGGCTAATCGATTGTCCCTTATTGCATAGTTTGCTAGCTGCCTTGACCTTTGGCTTGTTATTTTTGCCTGTTGTGAGCTTTATTATTTTACCTGTGCTTTATGGTTTATTATTTGGCTTAAATTTTCACAAGCATACAAAAGACAGTAAACAGAAATTGAAGCAAATATTGAACAATGATGAGTTCTGAAAAATGTAGAGTCGTTTTGTTTATTTAAGCGGCTCTGGCAAAACAAATTTTATACTCTTGATTAAATTTCTAAGCGTGCAATTTACAGTTTGTACAAGAGCCACAAATACTTTAGATAATATTGCGTTTGTGCTCTTAATTGCATCTTAAAGCGATTGATTTCAAAGGAATAGATATTGGCATGATTGCTTTTAACGAAGTGACAAAACGCTATCCCAATGGTTATGAGGCGTTGCGCAGGGTTAATTTTAATATTGGGCAAGGAGAAATGGTGTTTTTAACAGGACATTCAGGCGCGGGTAAAAGCACTTTATTGCGTTTGATTGCGCTGATTGAACGCAACACTCAGGGACAAATTGTTATCAACGGTCAGCATTTAAGCCGTTTAAGTGAATCAAAAATTCCTTATTTACGGCGTAATATTGGGGTGACATTCCAAAACCACCATTTATTAACTGATAGAACCGTGTTTGATAATGTTGCGCTACCTCTGGTGATTGCGGGTTATCGTCATCAGGAAATTCGTCGTCGTGTACGCGCTGCATTGGATAAAGTCGGCTTATTAAATAAAGAAAAAAACTACCCCATTACCTTATCAGGTGGACAACAGCAACGAGTCGGTATTGCACGCGCGGTGGTCAATAAACCCCCCATTTTACTTGCTGACGAACCCACAGGAAATCTTGATCCCACATTAGCAAAAGAAATCATGCGTTTATTTGTCCAATTTAGCCAAGTTGGCGTAACCGTGTTAATTGCATCCCATGCCTTGAGTTTGATTAAATCATTGAATTGCCGAACTTTAATTTTGCAACAAGGCGAATTAATCCGACCGCAAGCGATAAGTAGAGCTTATTAAAACATATCTCGG
>JAYQWJ020000095.1:0-6877 GCA_035829175.2 Candidatus Albibeggiatoa psychrophila | reverse complement strand
CAGATTTTTAGTAACGGTATCCGCAAGTACCATCCATAGAAACTTGAAAGCGTTAAACATCGTGTATAAAAAAAAGCGTCCATAATATCCTGACTAAAGTCATCGATAAATCAACCTCATAAAAATTAAAGGAGTTAAGCATGAAAAGACGTGAATTCGTCCAAGTTGCAACGCTAGGGAGTGTCGCCAGCGTCGTTGCCCCACAATGGGCTGTTGCTGATGATGCCGCATTACCTGAATTAATCGGTGCAGGCGGCTTATTTTATACCAAGGAGAATCCTGGACGTTGGGAAAAGAAAGTGGGTGGTCATTTGCCTAATTTAACCGTTGAATCTAAAGCTGATGGAAAAGTCACGCTTAAAGTTGAAACTGACCATGTGATGAGTGCTTATAAGCATTACATTGTTAAACATACTTTACTTGATGATAAATTGCAGTTTTTAGATGAGCACTTATTTAATCCTGAAACAGAAGAAGAGCCTATATCAACCCATACGCTTGAATACACAGGTACAATCTATGTCGTCAGTCATTGCAATAAACATGATGCGTGGTTAAATGTGTTTGAAGTGTAGATGGATTTTAAAGTTTTGGATTCTTTTATTGGAGTTCAAAGCTTTAACCTGAGTTTGATGGCTTATTTTAAATAAATTAAATTGTTGATTTTAAAATATTTTTTGTATCAAATTCAGGTTATGCTCATCTCATTACAGACATTAGATATTGTTCCGAAAATATCAATTATCCAACAAATTTTCTAACAATTCAGATAAATGCACTTTTTGTACAGATTGCTTTAAACGATGACTGTGAATAATAAACTGCAACTCTCGTAATGCTTGGTCAAAATCATCATTAACCACCCAATAATCAAACTCATGACAATGACGCATTTCCTCAATGGCAGCTTGTAAGCGGCGTTGAATCACCTCATCACTGTCTTTACCACGTCCATATAAACGTTGAGATAACGCTTGTTTTGAAGGCGGTAAAATAAAAATACTTATCGCATCAGGCATTAAATGGCGTACTTCTTCTGCACCCTGCCAATCAATTTCTAAAATAATATCAATCCCTTGCTGCAATTGTGACTCAACCCATGTCTTTGAAGTACCATAATAATTATCAAATACGGCCGCATGTTCCAAAAATGTCTTTTGCGTTAACATTGCTTCAAATTCTATTTTATCCACAAAATAATAATTAATCCCATGCTCCTCACCTTCCCGTGCTGAGCGCGTTGTATGAGATACGGAGACTTTCAAATTATCAGTATTTGCCAATAATGCTTTAACAAGACTGGTTTTGCCTGTTCCCGATGGCGCGGAAATAATATATAAATGACCTTGCATTAAAGAAGCCTGTTTGTACTTGAAAAAGGTTAATGTCTTAACTGACTCACAACTTGAGCCAATTGCTGGGCGGTGGTTTCAACTTGTTGTACATCAAATCCTTCAACCATAACCCGAATCACAGGTTCAGTTCCCGATGCACGCAATAATACGCGACCTTGTCCTGCAAGTGCTTGTTCTGCATCCTGAATCGCTTGCTGAATCGTGGCATGTTTTAAATCAAGAGGTTGCTGAATCGGAACATTAATCATGTGCTGTGGAGATTTACGCATCCCCGCTTTTAAATCATATAAACCAATGTTGGAATGCGCCATAATCGCTAAAATTTGTAACGCGGTCACTATCCCATCACCCGTTGTCGTGCGGTCTAAACACAGAATATGTCCAGAAGACTCACCGCCCAAAATACCATTCAATTGCTGCAACTTCTCTAAAACATATCTATCGCCAACTTTAGCCCTTTGGAAATCAATACCTTGACCAGTTAAAGCTTGTTCCAAACCTAAATTGCTCATCACCGTACCGACAACGCTGCCTTGCAATCGTCCTGCTCGGTGCTTATCCATTGCAATAATAAATAAAAGCTCATCACCGTCAACGACTTCACCTTGAGCATCAACCATAATCACCCGATCGCCATCGCCATCCAATGCAATACCCAAATCAGCTTGATGATCTAAAACGGTTTTTTGTAATGCCTGAGGCTGTGTCGCGCCAAAACCCGCATTAATATTTAAACCATTCGGTTCAGCACCAATCGCAATGACTTGTGCATCTAACTCACTGAAAACATTGGGTGCAACGTGATAAGTCGCTCCATGCGCACAATCAACGACAATTTTAAAACCTTTCAAACTCACATCATAGGGCAAAGTGCTTTTACAAAATTCAATATAACGCCCCGCAGCATCATCAATCCGTTTAGCTTTACCCAGTTGGTGCGGCTCAACAGTTTGCATCGGTTCATCTAATTTGGCTTCAATTTCTAACTCAATTTCATCGGGCAACTTTGTGCCCATTTTGGAAAAAAATTTGATGCCATTATCCTGAAAAGGGTTGTGTGAGGCACTGATAACAATACCTGCTTGTGCATGAAAAGTACGTGTAAGATAAGCAATCGCTGGCGTTGGCATTGGGCCTAGCAAACGAATGTCCATCCCCGCTGCCGACAATCCCGCTTCTAAAGCTGATTCAAACATGTAGCCAGAAATGCGCGTGTCTTTGCCGATGATAATTTTATTATTACCATGAGCATTGTTTTGACCTAATACCTGTCCAACCGCCCAGCCTAATTTTAGTACAAACTCTGGGGTAATTGGCGGCTTACCTACGACACCTCGAATGCCATCAGTACCAAAATATTTACGTTGTTGCATTGTTATTTTTTTAATCTAATAGAAGAATGTAATGACGCAATGATAACAAACTCAGGCTCACTATTCTTGATGTTTTAACATAAAAAAACCTGATAAATTGTGATCTATCAGGTTTGTTATGACGCTTAATTTAAGCTAGATTTTCTACACTATTCTTGCATCCAAAATGTAGGGTCAATATCCGCATCAACCGTAGGAATTCTACTTGGCGTATCGGTAGAGTTAGTGATAAATTGGTATCCATTACCAACATTAATTGGTGCAATATCAGACACAACGCCCGTGCGTAAACTGGTACTGCGATCGCCTGCTTTTTTATCACTACTTGTACCATCGTTATTCTCTTTGTTAAAGTCATAAGCTGCACCACCTGTGAGTAAGTCCAGAATATATAAACGACTTTCACCTTCAGGTACAACAAGACCACAGGCATCAGTTGGGTCTGTCTCGATGGATGCTGCGGGTAAATAAGTTGTAAAATAGACTTTAGCATCTAAAATAACAGGGCTGGCTAAGCCTTTTTCACCAATCCACGCACTGCTTTCAGGGTTTGCCCCTACAACCGCTTTATCATCACATTTACCACTTGCTTCTGTAAAGCATAAAGACCAACCATAAGCCTCTTTCAACTTATCTACTTCAGCTTGTACTATGGCTTCATCACCTTCTTGAATCAAGTTTTCTGTCACGTCGTACAAATCATCTTCATTTAAAGTAAAGAAGTTGGTTACTGCTGCACCATTGCGTTTATCTTGTTTAGCCTCACCCTGACCTTTATCAATTAATCCATCTACAGCCCGATCGCGGAAAGCATAAAATCGGTCATGGGTTTCTACATTCAGTGGTGAAGGTCTTGCGCCAGATGTAATGGTGACAATGAAATAATCCGTTGTATCTGAATAAGCTAAATCACTTAAACGCACAACTTCTGGTGGATAAAAGAATCGACGGCGGTTTATCACTTGTGGACTTTTATCTTCTAAATCAGAGATCATGGCTAAACGACCCCCAATGCCATTACTGGATGCGCCAAACTCTAGCGGTAAATCAATGCGCCATAGCTGCCCACCAATGTCACCCACATATAAGCGATCGGTAATAGCATCAGCATTGCTGTCAATAAATGCAACATCAGATGGAATAGGGTATTTCATTTCTTTTAAGAACAAATCTGCGTTGTCATCATTACCTGCTCTCCACAGTAATTTACCTGTATCAGGCTCAACAATGTAAATGCCATTACCCATACCACCAGTATTACTTTCATCATCACCGTGATAGCCACCACCAAAAATAATAACGGTTTTCGGTTCACCTTTGTAGTAAATCCGAGCCAGTTTAGGGCGTGACCAAGTTTGTCCTAAGAATTCATAAGAATCACCTTCAATACCGCCTTTAATCACCCACATTAATTTAGGCGATTTGTAGTTTGTCACGTCCAACGCATACAAGTTACGACCACCGCGACGCATTCCAATGAACATTTGCACATAATCCTCACCATTTACTTTGCCATTATTATCAGCATCTTTGATTCGGAAAGAAGGTGTGCCATCAATGCCATAAATGCGTGCGCCTTTAGCGTTATTCATTAAATCTCTTTGAATACCTAACATGTCTTGCGGTAAAAAGGCCCATTCTTCATCACCATCATCGGTATCGAACATCCGAATTAAACCATCGTTTGTTCCTACAAATAATTTACTCAATGGTTTCTTCTCTGTACCGCCATAAGTGACTGTAACAGGACTACTATGCAATAAATCAGTCAACAACCAACGCTTGTCACCAAATGGTGCTTCATCATCGTAATCACCTGTAACATCAATACCTTGAATCCAATCAAGCACATTTTTATATTGGTCATCAGTCATGGTTTCATTGCCCAGCAATTCTTTGGTTACAATTTCCTCACCAACTCGTGTTTCAGTTAAATCAATATTGCGATTGCTACCCGGTGAAGTATCGCCAACATAAGTATAGATATTACGGGAAGCTTTCAACAAACGTTGTCCTGCACCACCTTTCAACACATCTGCGCCATCCGCTTCAGAATTCCAATAGCTGTTGGCACTATCACTGATATATTTGCCTGCAACAATCGATTGGTTTTTTGAGTCTAAAAGATCGCCGCTTTCACAATTGGTTGTACCGTCACATATTGTATATTTCTTAATGTTACCGTCCCAACGCTGTGTATGCCCCGGTTTGAACAAGGAAAAATATACTTCGTTACGGTGAAACATACGGTTGAATGTATTGACTGACAACGTAGGTGCTGCGAATGAGGTACTTTCTGTCATCGCTGAGGAAATGATAGTACGGAATATTTCGGTTAGTTCTGAAGCAGAGGATGCCTCATAGAAATTACCACCACCGACTTTAGCCCATTCTTTTAAGTAAGGTACAGCCCGTTCATTTAGATTAGTCTCAAATGGTTTTATATCCCCGTTGACATTATAGTAATTCCCCAAGTTAAAACCCACGGTATGTACAATAACGTTTTGTTTGCCATCTTTAGCAGAATCAAAATCGGTTTCATTTAAATATTCAACCACATCAGTGCCGCATAATTCATCAATATTAGGTGAACTGGCTTTACTACCATCTTGTTCTAAACGGGTATATTCATAAGCAATACCGCCTGAAGTATGTGTTTCACAAGCTTTACCTGTAAGTTTAGGTACAAGGTTAAATGCTGAGTTGGCTGTCGCGCCACCATCTGTTAAAAATACGATGTAAGTTTTTTGGCAATCATCAAATTCAGGTGGAACATAAACCGCGTTTCCTGTGATTTTTTCGCCTTGACATTCAACTGCCCAAGGGTCAGAACCAGTACATCCATCAGGTCTGATTAATTCACCACCTTCCCAACTACCACGATGGCTTACACGCTTAGTTCGACTGTATTTACGGTCTTTACCAAAAGTCACACTTTCACCTTTTAAATACACCGCGACTTCATAAATAGCGTCAACTAATGGTGTGGTACTGTCAACTTCAATATTTTCGACCATTAATTTCATGCGTTCACGCACAGTCGATGCACTTTGAGATAAAGAGCCTTTTACTTCAACTTGCAACAATGGCGCATCAGTCAAAGATCGTTCAAATGAAGCGGCTTGTCGTAAACCTGAGCCTTCGATAAATAAAGTTAAAGCATTGCCTGATGTCCAACCACCTTGTTTTACAATATCTTGAATCACAGGCCCAATATCAACACTAGAATAACGTCGCCCTGTTTCCCAAACATCAGCGGCATCAATACTCCATGTCACAGCACTGGTTTTAGCCCGTGAACTGAGGTTTTTATTGGTGGTGTCAAAGGATTCTGAATTTCCTACAGCCTCACCAGACACTTTTAAACTGACACTTCGGGATAAAGTGGTTTCATCACTGCTGCCTGCTTGCACGTCTTTTAATGCAGAAAAAATCAGTTTAGCACTTAGCACTTTGGTATCACTGGACATTGGAATATCTTGAAATCGTAAACCAATCATCCGACCATTACCATTTTTCATAGTCATATCTAAAGTTTGGCTATCCATATAAACAATACCATCACCGTTGGTTTCTTCTACATCATCATCGGCATCACTGATTTGCTTGGTAAATAAATAACGCATACAAGAATTATCTTTGACACTGGTAAGGTCATATTTTACTTTCAATACGGGCGCTTTAAGTGGGTCAGTATCGTAAGCAACTACATTGCGTAACGGTGAACCCGACGGCGCGGTAAAAATAAATGACAGGGCATTATTACCACACCAATCTCCTTTATTGACAATCTCTTGTACGATATTAGTGACTTCTGGGCTAGAGTAACTGCTGTCAGTCCATTCCCATGGTTCAGCTTCCCAACGTACTTTACTTGAGGTCTTGGAACGTTCTGAAATCGGTGCAGAGTTAGAAAAGGCTTCTGAATCACCTACAGCTTCACCATTGATGTCAATCGTGGCGGGGTCGGTTGCAGCAAAACCACTGATAAAATCAATACGGGCTTCAGTGATTCTTGCACCTTGGGGAATGCCTACATTTTGAAAGCGTAAACCTACTTTTTGTAATTCTGGAATACGTTCTTCTGTGGCATCTGTGCTTTCTTCTTTCGCTTCTTCATACAAAATAGTTAAAGTTGCGCCACGAGAA
>JAYQWJ020000094.1:0-3360 GCA_035829175.2 Candidatus Albibeggiatoa psychrophila | reverse complement strand
AAATAAGCATAGATTTGTGTTAGCTGTAACTTACCCAACACTTACAAGTCTCACAGTATAAAAATTTTTAACATTTGTTTTTTGCCGAGATAATAATATTTAAAAACAGTATGTTGAGATAATTTAAAGATAGTATCTGCAAAGCATGGCAATATAACGGACATTCAATCTGCAAAGCGGCTTTATAAAAATGAAATAGAATATTGGTATTTAGAGAAGTTGTTTGAGAATAACTGTCTGTAATTTGTCATCAATTTGCTTAATAAGGTGAATTATGTGTAAATTACGTTTAAAATGCTCATTTAACAAAAATAAAAACAATGGATAATCAACAATATTGCGCACAAAAAATATTACGTGAAGGCTCTTGCTTATATTATAGCCTACGCTTTGTTACACCGCAAAAACGTATTGCTTTATTAATATTACACACCTTATTTCACGAAATTGATGAAATCAAATATAAATGCCAAGATATTCGGGTTGCACAACAAAAACGTGATTGGTGGCAACATGAAATATATAATACATTCAATACTAAAGCGACCCATCCTGCCACCCAAAATCTGAAAGCCATTATTGAACAATATCAAATTAGTGAAACTGAATTGATGACGATGCTTAATGCACTTATCCATTGTCCAAGTCGTTTTGCTGATTTCGCCGAACTTGAAACTTATTGCAAACAAACCAGTGGCCAATTGCAAATTTTATGTGCAAAAATATTGGGTTATAAAAACCCTCAAACCTTAGATGCGGCTCAACAATTGGGAATCATGTTGCAACTTTATTATTTATTACGAGAATTGCGCCGTGACATGCTCAGTGCTTATATTTACATTCCCCAAACTGAATTTGAACAATTTAAGCTCACACAACAGTCACTTTTCGAGCAACAACAGACTGAAGCATTACAGGCATTATTTAAATTTCAAGTACAACGTATCCATTTGTATTATCAAGATTTTTTGAAAATTTTACCAAAACATGAACATCGACAACAGAAAATGGGATTAATCCGTTCAAAACTGGCAATTGCAACTTTAAAAGAGATGGAAAGAGATAATTTGGAGGTTTTTCGACATCAAATTCATTTAACACCATTACGTAAATTATTAATAACATTAGGTTATTTATGGTAAACTATAGTTTAAAGGAAATTTTATGGAAAAACTTATAATTGGAATTGTCTAATCAGTTATATCATGCTAATCTGTGCGTCTCTCCTAAACGATGTACACTTCGCTAAATGCAAGGAGAACTGAGACTTGGTACGAGTCAGGAGCTTTCGCCTTCAGTTGCCTTGCATTTGTTTTAAAAATCAGACTAAATTGAATTTTTTGCGGATTTTCTCAATTAATGCGGCTAATTGTGGGTTTTCCAAAGTCTGTTTACCAATAAAGCAATGATATAACTCAGGATCAGGCATCTCGACCAAAGCTTGAAATGCTTGCTGTTCTTCTGCGGGCGCATCGCGGTACATCTCATGCAAATAACCTTGCATCAACACATCTAATTCTTTCATACCACGACGACAACGCCATCGTAATTTTTTAAAAATCGTATCATCCATATTTAAAGCTCTAAGTTCATTAAGGTTGAAAAAACTACAAATGTTTTACCACGAATTCAGCCAACTGTTCTAACGCCACTTGTACTGCTCTATTGGTCGCAATCACGCCGCCTGCTGCATCTTCACTCGGTGCTATCTCCGTGACATCAAACACCTTGGTATCCAAAATAGCCCGCTGTGCCATATTCAGTAACTGCACTCGTAATGTAAAACGTACTCTGGAAGGAGATTCTAAAAATTCCTGCTGTAAACGAATAATTTCCGTATCTAAGCGCAATTCACCTAAAATGGGCGAAGAAGTGGCAGAAAGCACTGCGCCAAACTCTCCCGTGACTTCCAAACTTTGCACAATCAAAGGCAATAACAGCCGTGAAGGTGTATCAATCCATAAGTTATCACGATAATGCTCTAAAATATAAGGCGTTTCTATATAAACCATTTGCTGAGTATCAAATCCAGAAGCGGCTTGTGGGATGGAAATTAAAATTGTTTTACCATCCGCTTTATTTACAGGCAAAGTGACGGGGTCAGTTGCAATAAAATAATGTTTTGGGGGTGTATCTGCGGCTAAAAAACTACAAGATGTGAGCAATAATATAAAAAATGATGCAAAAATGAGGCGAAATATGCTTAACATGATTTACTCTCCGGGCCCTTCATTTGGCTTGGCATTACCGAATAATAACATATTTGGTTGTGATTCAAGGGTGTGAATTAATCGGCTTGCGGTGCGTAATAATTGGCGAAATTCAATTAAACTATTTGTGATTTCAGGCACGGCTTGTTGTCCTAAAAAATCCATATCATTTCTTAAATTACGGCTTAATAGGTGTAATTCCTCAGTGATTTTAACAATGGTTTGGGTTGATTGTTGAATATTATCTTGATTGGTCTGCAATAATTTATTCAAGCTTTCTGCACTATTTTGTGTGGCTTGTAAGGTCTGTGAAATTTGTTTTGTCAGTCCAGTTAAATCTTGGGCAAGTTGCGCTGTGTGAAAAGAAGTTTGAGTGATATTATGTAAAAAGTCATCTAAATCATTTTCATGTTTTGCAAAGACATTACTCACCGTTTGTATATTTTTTAAGCTTTGTACCACAGTTTTTGTATTTTGCTGCGAAAAAAGGATGTTAACTGCCGAATCGACTCGTTGATATAATGAGGGTTTACTGTTAATTTCAGGATAAGTTTGATTTGGTTTTAATGTGATAATTGCAGCATCCAAACTGCCTCCCGTTAATTCAATAAATGCCACGCCTGTTAAACCATTGACTGAGAGCATTGCATAAGTGTCTTGTTTAATATCAATATTATGCTCAATACTTAACAATAAATATACAGCGTCAGGTCGGCTAGGTTTTAAACGGATATCTTGTACCGAACCAATTTTAACCCCTTTATATTTGACCGCAGCGTTGGGGTTCAATCCTGAAACGGATTCTTGAATATAAACTTGGTAAGTGTCATAAATTTTATTGTCTTTATCTATGGTTAGCCACAAAATAACTGCAATCAAAGCAAAACTTAATATTATGACAAATAAACCCACTAATATATAATTCACTTTATTATTCATGAAATACCCCAATACTGTATATTAACCGCTGTTGCTAGTTTAACTTGAATTTTAGATTATTTTGCATAAATAATGATGCTCAAGAATATAGATGATTCTTTTTTAAAACGATTCTATCTGTTGAAATCAAGCCACAGTATGGCAAACTGGTTTTTTGTTTGATTTGCATGTATGGCGAAAATAGGGTAAGTTACAGCTAACACAAATCTAT
>JAYQWJ020000093.1:0-2207 GCA_035829175.2 Candidatus Albibeggiatoa psychrophila | reverse complement strand
AATTCCTGAAGATATTTTGTCTTGGGAGCATCGAAAATCGAAGCCAAAAGTCGATGAAAAAGAAACCAAAAAATTGGGTAATGCACATCTGGCACATTTGCGCGATATGCTCAAAAAATGATTTTTATGTATATAACACAGCTATTTTGATTGAATCTGAGTTAATTGTAATTTTATTTGCGGTTCAAAAGCATCTAAGTGGTTTGATTCTAAGACATTTAAACGGATTTGATTCACTTTAGCCAGTGCTTGTGAATCAAGATACCAGTTTTTTATATCTTGAGTGGTTTGCAGCAATGGATTTAATACAAAACCTGTTCTAGCCATATTTGGGATCAGGCGAAATCCTAATAATTGTCCATTTTGCATTTTAAGTTCTAAAATAACCGTTGGTGGATAATGTATGAAGTTTTGTAATTTTCCCCAGTTAGAAAGCTGAATATCTAAATATAAAATAATCGGTGAATCTTGCCATTGTGTAATATCAATGATTTGTTGCCATTCTATATTCTGTTGTAGAATCAAATCCTCTTGATAATTCTCAATTTTTTCTTTTCTCTCTAATAATAAAACATTCTTTTCTTCTAATTTAAACTGATAATTCCATAAAAGTTGTTTTAATACTAGATTATCTTCTAAAGTTGGGAAGCGCGAATCGATAGGGCGTAGTTGCATTAATACAAATTGTGGAGCGGTCTCAGATATTTGATAAGCATAACTATTTCTTTTTAGCAGCGTAGATGAATAAGCTTGATAACCTTGGAAAATGGGACGTGGTTGATAGTTAAATTGATTCAGTAATACAGCACTTTGCTGAGGATGAAACATGTCTACAGTTTTTTGTTGTACAATGTTACAAATCTTTGGCAAATCAATGTCTTGTCTCAGCTTTTCTGTCTTTGCTTGTTGTTGTTTTTTAAACGTTTCCAGTTGCGGCAACTGTGTTAAATTTTGTTGAATATGCTGTTGCCAATGGGCAAACATATAGGTCCAAGAAGAATGATAAGTTTGTACTATATTAATATGCCCAGCAATGGCAAGTAATAAAATGAGTCCTGTCATGATTCGTGTTGCTCGCTGTTTTGAAACAAGCAATAAACTAATAAAAGCCATGGCATCAAAAAATATAATACTATGGATATTGTGTCTGGTAAAACCTACTTTCCATAGCAAAAAAACCGTGATAATAATCGCTGATAGACTGATGATATTTTCAATTTTAAATTCACGTATTAATATAATTAATATGAAAATAAACATTATTAAAGCAAGATAGATTTCAGAAATTTGTTCAGTTTGACTACCAGACATTGCAGCACTATAGCCTTGAGTAATAAAAATACTTTGTAATATAAAATCGCCTAAATTAGTTCCTTGCCCACTTAATAGCCAAATGACGTTTAAAATAACAAGAAAGTAAATTAAATGTAGCAATGCAATTCGACGGCTGTATTTCTTCATAAAATGGATAAATATGAGAAAAACCACAACTATCACAAGTAAAAAGTAAGTAAACTTTGTAAATGCAATAGCGACAAAGAAAATTAAGCTTATAAAATAGAAAAGACTATAGCGTTTTGGCGGTTCAATACTCGCGACTGGGTTGAAAAGTAATAAACTACTAGTGAGGATAAAACAAAAATAAAGCGCATCAACATCACCGATTGCAGGCGAAATAATAATAAACAAAATTAAAAAGTAAGCGATTTTTTCTGGCAATGCTAGCTTTTGGCTAAATAGAAGAAATACGATGCTAAACCATGCGCTTAGCGTTATCCACCACATCATATATAGATAAAATAAATCTGGATTAAAACTGGCATAAGCCCTAGAAAAATAGCCTAAACTGCCGTAAGTCCAAATATAGTCTATTCCAGCTTGCCATTGATTTAGAAAAGCGTGTGCTAGCACTTGCGTCCAAGAAGCATCTAATTTGAGATTAACCGTTTCAGGAAATTGAATAAAACTCAGCCATAATAAGCAAAATAACAAAAAGTTAATTGAAGGAGAGTTTATGTTTTTCATATAATTTGCTATAAAGTATCAGTTTTTTAGATTTGTTGGCAGTGCTGTAAAATGTAGTATAAGAGGGTAAAAGCTATTTTTCCAGCAATCAGTTATTATTTTTACAAAATTACGGGATTTAAATAATCTTAATTTGCTTCATACACTCTCAAGCTCAAAATATACAATCCTAGCAAAGCCAA
>JAYQWJ020000092.1:0-3598 GCA_035829175.2 Candidatus Albibeggiatoa psychrophila | reverse complement strand
TGACGATGTGAATAAATTGAACTAAGAGATTAGTGCAGATTTTTAGTAACGGATGTCAATGTATTTTCTCAAGTTCAGTAAAGGTGACTCTGAAACAACAACCTTGAAATTCAGTTTCAATTAAGTGCAAAACAGCTTGATTTGCTTGACAAATTTCTTTGGCGATATATAAGCCCAAGCCAGTTCCTCTTGTTTCAGTGGTGAAAAAGGGTTCAAAAATCTTGCTTCGATTCTCTAAGTCAATCCCTTTACCAAAATCTTGAATATCGAGATAAGGGCGTTGTGATTCAGCATTGATTTTAAGTTTAAAATGTAACAATGGTCGACCATTTTGACTATAACGTAAACCGTTTTCACAAATATTCGTCACCACTTGATACAGTTGAATCGGGTCAAATCCAATTCGCTGCGGCAAAGTCTCTACATCTAAACTAATATCGCCAGAATTTAAATGTCGTTCGGATGTTATTTCTTCAATAAATTGATGCACCCAATCTTCTAAATCAATATATTGAGTATGAACTTGACCGTGACGGGTAAATTGCAGAATATTCTCAATTAAGGTATTTACACGCTGGGTATTGTTAGCGATGATTTGGAGCAAGCGTTTGTCATCTTTGTCTTGAATGTTGGGAGAGTTGCTCAGTAATTGACCCGAACGTGAAATGGCATCTAATGGGTTTCGGACTTCATGCGCAATACTGGTGGTTAAGCGTCCCAATGAGGCTAATTTAAGTTGTTGAGCACGTTGTGCCGTTAAAGTGGCATCTTCTAATACAATCAATGAAGTACTCAGATGTTTCGCCCGATTTAAGCGCATGAAATTAATTAATAAATCAACCTCAGCTTTGGGCGGCTGGAATAATTGCGGGTGATATTCTTTAATTTGTCGCCATTGGTTTAATTCTGTGACTAATTCAGGCGACCATTTGCCTAGTTCATCACCATATTGTGGTTGTTCATTGAGTCCTAGTAGACGTTGAGCGGTATCGTTAAATGATTGCACTCGACGATATAAGGTGTTATCCACGACAATGATGCCAGATTGAATATGTTCTACAATTTGTCGATTTAATTCATCTAAATATTGTACATGCTGACCACGCTCTTCTGCTAACGCTTCACTGACTCGAATCCGTCGTGCTAAT
This sequence comes from Candidatus Albibeggiatoa psychrophila, assembly GCA_035829175.2. Taxonomy (GTDB): domain Bacteria; phylum Pseudomonadota; class Gammaproteobacteria; order Beggiatoales; family Beggiatoaceae; genus Albibeggiatoa; species Albibeggiatoa psychrophila. Next base: position 2,450 of record JAYQWJ020000092.1, on the reverse strand, counting down.
GAGTGGGCAAGAAATGCGGTTGCAAAAAAGCTAATGCCTAACATGCCTGCATGAGTATAGCTTGTTGTTTCAAACCATTGATAGACATCAACTAAAGTTGCGTGAGTCAATACGGAAATGCTTGCCATGGCGGCGAAGAAGAATGCGGTTTTGCCTTGAGTCAGTAAGCTACCACCTGCAATTGCTACAACCAATAACATTCCTAAACCACTGTTTAAGCCTCCACTGAAGTGCATTAATAGGGTAATAATCGCAATGTCCATCAGCACTTGAATAAGTACTTGGGCATCAAAATTAAGCCAACGTTTTTTAATAACATGACTGAAGAATAGGGCTAAGCAAAAATAGGCGAGTGATAAGATGAAAAAGGCATTTCTATCTTGTTGACCCAAAAAGTTAGGCGCGACACCGAATAGATAGGATATCCAAAAGAATGCTGAGATAATCACTCTGTAAATATTAAATAAATACAGTGGATTCCAATCATCTCGGTCATTTTTAGATTTTGTGGTCATTTCTGGTAGACGATGTTTTTCCATAAAAAAGCTTCCTTTTATAATCAATATCTTCGCCAAAGTTGCAGGGCAATATAGTTTTCGTGGCATAACCGTACTTGAGCTGAAAACTTGGTTTCGAGCAGGTAAATATGTCCGCCATGCTTTAAAATCTCTTCCAGATTTCGCGGATGATGATTTTATATCCAAAATGACTAATCAATCAATGTGCGCATTTGGGCAGGATTCATAATCCTGTTATACATATTTAGTGGCGAGGGAATTGGTAAAAAGAAGCAGTATTTTATAAAAATAGCAAAACTAAAAATATAATTATCTTAAGGAACAACAACTCAAATGCGAAAATCAAGAAATTGGAACAGAGATGAATGAGAGAAATACATGAAAAGCGTACAGAAAAAACAGGCTACTGAGAAATACCAAGCTTAAAAATCAGCAACATTTAGATAAATCTTGAATCAAATGGTTTACTTTTCACGAAATTATTATACAGTTAGCAGCCTTAGATTAAAAAAGTCATATCAGAACAAAATTGCATACAAATATTAGACATTCACCAAAGGTTAGCGAATGAATCAAACCGAATTAAAAGCAACCTCATCTTTAGCCCTGATTATGGCCTTGCGCATGATCGGGCTATTTATGATATTACCCGTTTTTGCTTTATATGCCGAACACTTAGAAGGGACAACACCGTTTCTAATTGGGGTCGCCATTGGCATTTACGGTTTAACCCAAGCCAGCTTGCAAATTCCTTTTGGAATGCTATCCGACCGCATTGGGCGCAAAACAGTGATTACGATTGGATTACTGATTTTTGCATTGGGCAGTATCGTTGCAGCGGTTTCAACCGATATTACAGGCGTGATTATCGGACGTGCATTGCAAGGGGGTGGCGCAATTGCAGCCGCATTATTAGCCTTGACTGCGGATTTAACTTATGAAGAACATCGCACCAAAGCCATGGCAATTATCGGAATGACTATTGGTATGTCGTTTATTTTTGCCTTATCCATAGGGCCTGTTTTAAATCATTGGATAGGCGTTCCGGGAATTTTTTGGGCGACGGCGGGTTTAGCAGTTATCGCAATTATCGTTTTACACACCGTTGTACCACAACCACATCATTGTCGTTTTCACCGTGATACCGAGCCTGTTTTATCGCAGTTCAGCAATATTTTTCATGATGCACAGCTAATGCGTTTGAACATTGGCATTATGATTTTGCACTGTATGTTGACCGCCTTATTTGTCGTCATGCCGCTAATTTTGAAAGATAAACTCCCAGTTTCACAACATTGGATGGTATATTTTCCGATTTTATTATTCTCATTTCTCAGTATCATACCGTTAATTATTGTCGGTGAGAAAAAGCATCATCTAAAATTTGTGTTTGTATTCGCCATTGGTTTGCTTATTACCGCTCAATTAGGTTTTGCTTATTTTAATCAAAGCTTTGTCTGGTTAGTTGCATTCCTATTTCTATTTTTCATGGCATTTAATTTGTTAGAAGCCAGCCTTCCATCATTGGTCAGTAAAATTGCACCTCCTGAAAATAAAGGGACAGCAATGGGCGTTTATTCCAGTTCGCAGTTTTTAGGCGCATTTATTGGCGGGGTTAGCGGCGGTTGGTTTCATCACCAATATAGCGACATGGCAGTATTCTTATTTTGTGCGGTGTTGGCAGGGATTTGGTTTATACTTGCAATCACTATGCGTAGTCCCAATTATTTAAGTCCGCATTTTTTAAATGTAGGCGAGTTAGACAAACAGCAAGCCAATCAATTAACCAAACAGCTAGCTCAAATTCCGGGTGTTGCAGAAGCTGTGGTGATTTTAGAAGATGGCGTGGCGTATTTGAAGATTGACCGTGATATTTTAGATATGAGTGCATTAGAACAATTTTCGATACCCGAAGAAGCACGTTGTTAATTT
>JAYQWJ020000091.1:0-8149 GCA_035829175.2 Candidatus Albibeggiatoa psychrophila | reverse complement strand
TTTTAAATTATCATTGTTATTGCGAATCAGCAACCATTGTTTAATAATGAACGGTGACGAACCACTCAAAGGAGCTATATATGTCAAAACTCAAACTGGCTACAGGCCTATTGGCTTTAAGCCTTTCATTTAATGCCCATGCAATCAACTTTTTTAGTATTGGCACAGGCGGTGTGACAGGTACTTACTATCCTACAGGCGGCGCGGTTTGTCGTTTAGTCAATAAGCACAAAGCTGAAACCAAAATACACTGTAGTGTTGAATCAACAGGCGGTTCAGTCTACAACATCAATACTATCAAAAATGGCGAATTAGATTTTGGTATTTCTCAAAGTGATGTGGTTTATCAAGCTTATAATGGCTCAGGTAAATTTGAGGGTAAAGCTTATACTGATTTACGTTCTGTGATGGCGATTTATCCAGAATTATTGGCATTGGTTGTTTCCAAAGCATCGGGAATTGAAAGCGTAGCAGGGCTTACAGATAAAAAAATCAACTTGGGTAATCCGGGTAGTGGTAATGAAGCCACTGCCGATATTTTGTTAGCTGAATCTGAAATGACTCGTGATGATTTGGCATTAGCGGGCGTGTTAAAAGCACAAGAATGCCCTACCGCTTTACGCGATAAAAAAATCGATGGCTATTTCTACATGGTTGGTCATCCAACTTCAAATATTCAAGATGCGGCTAATTCTGTTGATATTCGCTTAATTCCAATTGATGGTGAAGCCGCTGACACCATGATTGAGAAGTATCCATATTTTGCAAAAGGTATTATTCCAGCAGGCATTTACAAAAATATAGATAAAGACGTGCCTAGTGTTGGTGTAAAAGCGGTATTGATTACGAAAAAAGATACCCCTGATGAAATGGTTGATTTACTTTTGCGCACCATTTTGGATGAATTTGAAAATTTCAAGCGTTTACATCCTGCGTATAAAACCATTACCAAAGAAAGCTTGTTAGAAGGCTTAAGTGCGCCACTACATCCAGCGGCGAAAAAAGTTTACCAAGAATCTGGTTTAATTAAAAATTAGTAGATTCATATAGGTAGCTCTAATTATAGGGCTACCTTTCTTTTAAAAATGCCTTCAGCTAGGATAAGGCTATGGATTATTTGGAGTATGAAATTCGGGAAAAACAAGCCCGCCTGCATATTAATAGTTTTGATATGACGCTGGGTCGTTTGATAGATTTATATGATAAACAACAATTTATTATACCCAAAGAATATCAAGACTATATATCATGGACTATCGTTGAACAAACTTGTTTTATTGAAAACTTGCTACTTGGTTTCCCAATCCCTGCCATTTTTGTGGTTGAAAATAGCGAACATCAATGGGAATTAATCGAAGGTGTGCAACGCATTCTCACTGTATTTTCTTTATTTGGTCGCCTAACACACATGCCAGAACAAAATGGACTAACCCTGACTCAAGGACAATTTATTGAACAGCTTGAAGGCATCGACGCGGACAATATGCCTGATTTTATTAAACAGCAATTACATGACAAGCCATGCCATGTTGATAGTATTCGTTGGGACAGTGATATTGAATTTTTAGGCGAAGTATTTAAACAAAGTCATTAGGATTTTAGAGGTTTACATGTCGTACCAAACAATTATTTATGAAGGTTTATGGAAAAACAATACAGGATTAGTACAGTTATTGGGATTATGTCCGTTATTAGCGGTAACAGGCACATTAGTCAATGGCTTAGGTTTGGGCATTGCAACCACTTTGATTTTAATTTCTTCCAACGTCACCGTGTCCTTAATCCGCAATATCGTTCCAAATGAGGTACGCTTACCTGTTTATGTATTGATTATTGCCTCTTTTGTCACCGCAATTGAAATGTTGATAAAAGCATTTTACTACGATTTATATTTAGTTCTAGGTATTTTTATCCCGCTGATTGTGACCAATTGTGCGGTTATTGGACGCGCTGAAGCATTTGCCTCTAAAAATTCAGTTGATAGGGCACTCCTAGATGGCTTAATGATAGGTTTAGGTTTTACCTTAGTGTTAGTATCATTGGGTGGATTGCGAGAATTATTAGGTTACGGCACATTATTTTCTCAAGTGGAACTGATGTTTGGTGAAAATGCAAAATGGATGGAAATTCAGCTTTTTGATAATTATCGAGGATTTTTGCTAGCGATTTTATCTCCCGGTGCATTCTTTGGTTTAGGTCTGTTAGTCGCTTTGAAAAACTGGATTGATAAACGTTTAGAGCCAAAACCGCAGTTTGCTTTGAATAAAAGTTTAAGTTAAGCTGAGTTCAATATGATTTTCAGAGTTTAAGAATCAAAGACTTATTTATGCTTGCTTTTAAAAGATATGCTTCTTTTTGAAATAATGTCAGTCTTTCTTAATAGTTATGCAAAATTGCCCATTCTTTAGATGCTGATGATGCAATGACGGATAAATTCATGCAAATAATCCCCATCAGTTTTATAAATTATAGCCAATTCCTTTTGCTATGTTAAGACTGATAATTTTCAGGGGCTGGCAGTCATGAAGGCCAGATATTTTTTATAACACTCCTGATGGATTTGACTATAGTTCTTTACCAACTAAGGAATTCTCTGTGCGGATAGTGATTGATGCGACGTTAAATTGTTCAATGGGCACGCAAAAAAGATTTGAAGACAATGATATTATTGCTTTATTTGAAGCTGTCGGCTTGGGCAATCGTTTAGCAGAATATCCTCCCGAAATGGCACAGAAATATATTCAAACTATTTTGGAAGAAATGCCAGCCGCATTGGTTGAAATCGAAACCCATCAAATTATCATGCTCGGTTTTGAATCACGTACTCGTCAGCATTTTTTAGTAAGTAAAACAAATTTGGATTCAATTGCGATACGCTTGGGTGCATCGACGGTCGGGGTTGCGGTGCGCACTTGCGAAAACATTTATTTGCGTTTAAAACATAAAAACTTGTTGATAAAGCCGAAATCCAAGACTAAAAATGATGATAAAACCTGCAAAATTTGGTTAGATATTGACGAAGATATTAAAGCCATCGAACGACAAGTGGGGCATGAACATCCTACTTTTCAGGGTCGTATTTTAGATAATCCATTCTTAGCGGCTTTTATGGACAATCGTGGCGAAGCATTTATCATTGCCTTTACTTGTATCATTTCAGTGGTGTTATTTCTTTTTACACCGACAATTACACCACATTTTCAACATTTATTGAATAATATCCTTCATTTAGGATTTGAAGAAATTTATGTACGTGGTAGTTTAGAGCGTGCATCAACAGGCTTTTTCCTCACGTTTATTTTTTCATCAGTCAACTTTTTCATTCGTTTAGTGCGTCTTTCCAAACACAAGCCCATTGAATGGAATTTGTATAAGCAAGCTTAGCATTAAACGACCATATTTTAATCGTTGAATACCAAAATGGACATTAAACCTGTCTAAATCGCAAAAAATAGAGCTACAAAACAAACAATATCCCACAAAGTTATAAGATTTTAATTTGTCGTTCGTTAATTGATTTATTGGCAAAATCTATTGCATTGCTGCCTCTTACAAACTAAGTATCTTCTTGTTTAAGATTGCTTATTTTGTCTTAGGCTTGTTGCTAAATAGCTTCGATTTTATTCGTTCTTATTGACCTCTTGCCAACTCAATATCTGTTTTTTGGCGCACTATTTTTTAAAATCCGTCCATCCTCTCTAAACCATCATTTATCTGTAAAAACTCAGTCAAATTCACGTCAAGAAAATAAACAAACGCATTTGTCTCAGTCTTGCTAGCATATTTGGTGGCTAAGTGACTAGAATTGTTTATGGGGTAGGTTTTTTTAAATTATTGGAAATAATAATACTCATCAAATTATAGTTACGAAATTATTGTGATGTATTTTGTTTCTATCTCATCTTAGACCACTGACCAAAAGAGAGTTGATGATATGTCTTTTTATAAGGAACATTTTTTGCTGATGGGTTGTGCTATCATTCTGTGGACAAATGTATATGCCTCAGGAACACAGGCTGCGACAAAATCAGCTCAAATTTATAATTTTGCCCAATATGTAAGATGGTCAAAACAAACAAAAACCATCACATTTTGCGTAGCGGGTAATAAAACCGTATTTGATCAACTCAATACTAGAATAAAGACGACAAAAGCAATCAAAAGTCGTTTACTTACTGTCAAAATGGTTGCTACACAGTCACAATTATCAAAATGCTCGGTTTTGTACGTTGATAAAGGCAACGCCTTGATTCCACAAGCAAAGAAATTACGTGAAGTATTAACTGTAAGTAATCAAAAACGTTTTGCTAAAGATGTCGGGATTATTGAGTTTATTGCTAAAAATCAGTTTTGTATCAATCACATTCGAGCTAAAAATCAAGGTGTTTCTTTACAAGGCAAATTGCTCAGGCTTGCAAAAGAATGCCAATAGAGGTGTATCACTGTGGGTTTTCAAGATTTATCCATTCGCCATAAATTGACAACCATTATCTTATTTACCAGTTTATTTGTTTTAATATTATCAAGTAGTGCTTTTATGGTGAATAATTTATGGGTTTTGAATAACACCATGGAGAAAAATCTCGAAGTACAAGCCAACATTATCAAAGTTAACATTACGCCATTTTTACAATTTAATGAGGCTGAAGATGCGGCTGATATTTTAAAAGGATTGGAGGCAAATGTAGATGTTGTACTTGCCCAAGTCTATAAAGAAAATCATTTATTTGCTACTTATATGCGTAAAGATTTAGCGCAATTTGGGCTGATTGCCGCACCGAATGATTACAAGCTCACCTCATCACGCCAATATTTGCAATATGCTCAACCCATTTTATCACCCAATTATGAAGAACTAGGGGCTTTAGTTGTAATGCTTGATCGGCAGGCTTTATATCAACGTATTCAGCACTATATAATGATTTCCTTGGTGATTATTTTTGTTTCTGGCTTAATTGCTTTGATTCTATCTGCCTATTTACAATATATTATTACTCGTCCTATTTTGGCGTTGGTTGAAATTACCCGCCAAATTTCGCATTATAAAAACTACTCAGTTCGGGCAAGTTCAAACAGCAAAGATGAACTCGGTATTTTGGTGTCAGGTTTTAATACTATGTTGTCGGCGATTCAAGAACGTGATGAACAACTGCAAAAACATCGTTCTGAACTTGAAATCACGGTGACAAAAAGAACTCAGGAATTAAAAAAGGTCAATCAACAACTCACCTATCAAGCATATCATGATGCCTTAACCCATTTGCCAAACCGAGCTTTATTTATCAAACGTACTGAGCAAGCGATTAATCACGCCCAAATTAATCAGGAAATGTTGGCGATATTATTCATTGATTTAGATAGATTTAAATACATTAATGACACATTAGGGCATACCGCAGGTGATTATTTACTACAACAAGTTGCGAAACGTTTATTGGCTTGCACTCACGCGCCTGAAGACACTGTTGCCCGTTTGGGTGGTGATGAATTTACTTTGTTATTGCGTCATCTTCAATCGCCAACTGATGCCGCATTAATCGCTAATAAAGTATTGAGAATATTTGCTAAACCTTTGAAATATAATGAGCATGAACTTTATTCAACACCCAGCATCGGTATTAGTATTTATCCAAAAGATGGAATTGATGTGGTGGCATTGATGAAGACTGCAGATGCAGGTATGTATCGCGCCAAGCAGCAAGGGCGTAATCAATATTGTTTTTATACTGAAAATAATGATGTGGCGACCGTATCGCGTTTACGGATGGAAAATAAATTACGCCAAGCCTTGGAACAAAATGAATTTGATGTCTGGTATCAGCCTCGTTATGCGATGCCTAGTCATAAAATTGTTGGTGCAGAAGCTTTATTACGTTGGCATAGTCCTGAACTTAAATCTGTTCCCCCATCTGAATTTATTCCATTGGCGGAAGATATTGGTTTAATTGTGCCTTTAGGTGAATGGGTGTTGCGCAGAGCATGTGAAGAAAATTGTTTTTGGCGCACGATGGACGATTGCCCACCGCTCCACGTTTCTGTCAATTTATCGGCACGTCAATTTGTCCAAGAGGATTTGTTGTCTACGATTGCAAATGTGATTGAAGAAACTCAAATGAATCCCGAGCGATTAGAATTAGAATTGACTGAAAGTTTAATTATGCCGAATGCCGAAGATACGATTGAAACCTTGCGAGGTTTGAAAAAGTTGGGAATTCAAATTTCAATGGATGATTTTGGTACAGGTTATTCTTCACTGAGTTATTTGAAACGTTTTCCTATCGATACCGTGAAAATTGATCAATCATTTATTCGAGATATTCATGAAGATATGGATGATAAAGCCTTAGTCACCGCGATTATTGCCATGGCGCATAGCTTAAAATTAGGTGTAGTGGCAGAAGGGGTTGAGACCACAGAACAGCTTGATTTCCTCAATCAATATCAATGTGATTATGTGCAAGGTTATCTATTTGGCAGACCGATGCCCGCCGAACAATTCCGTGAATTATTAAGCCATAGTGCGATTCATCCCCGCGTTGAATTTGCCGACTAAGCTAAATCTGTTTTTAATCAAAGCCGACAATTCTTGAAAGCTGCTATATTTAATTATATCTACTGCGGATTAATCGCCATAAATGTGATAAAAGCCGTATTGGCATTGATAATTTCAATTTGCTCAAAACCTAAACGATTTAGCGTTTCTATATACCAAGTAAATGGAGAAGTCACTAAAACCCCTTCAATTTGCTGACGTTTTTGTTCAATTTCCTCTTCAGATACGCCATTAGCCCGTTTCATATCATAATACAATTCATGAGTGCATTCGCTAGAAGACACTTTCTCAGTCAAAATCAACGTTCCACCCGCTGCCAATGAACGTTTAATCGCTTCAAGATAGGCAAGCCGTTCAGGGATAAAATGCAGCGTCCAATTATTAATCACATAATCAAAAGGTGCATATTGTTCGGGAAACTGCTCAGAATGGATTAAAGTCGCTTTGTCAAAAGATTTGGCTAACATGTCAGCAGAACACTCTACACCATAAATATTTTCATAACCGTGTTGATGTAATTGTTTTAAGGTCTCGCCTAAAGCACTGCCCACATCGATGATTTTAGGTTGTTGCAATTTACTTTTGCCAATCACCCGCATACAAAGATCAATCACCCGCAAATAATCAGGAATTTCCCGTCTGGCAATTCGGTCAAATTGTTGCGCGATGTTTGCGTCAAATTTCCATTGACCTGTCTCATCATCTTGTTTCAACGCATTGGCTTGTTGTTGATACGCAGCTGTACGGTTTTTAGCAACGGAATCATCTGTCCAATGGCGTTTTTCACCGCGCTGTTGTGGCAAATTACTTTCCAGTGTTGCAAGTGGTTTTGCCAATGAATCACGCTCATAATGTGCGGCGAATCTAATTTGTAAATCAGTATCACCACCTAAAACACTTTCGTCATAAATAATTGTGTCCGGGCTAATCGGAAAACTACATTTTTGGTGTTGTTTAAAGCCATTTAAGCCAAATAAAATATCTAATGCGGGAAGTGATGTGGTGGCAGAAATCCCTAGCATAGACTGATTGCCTTGCGCAAGATTGACTTCTTGGTCGCTGACATATTCCGTTACAGCGACATCAATCGGTAATTTTCCAGAACGCATACTGGGTGGATAATTGGTTTCAATAATCACAGATTCTTTACATAAATGACAAATCGCATCAATAATACTTTTAGTATCAACAAAATGATAAAGCATTCCTGCCACAACAACTAAGTCAAAACTATTAGCTGGCGTTTGTGTGAGATAACTACGCACATCTTGCTGAATCACGGTTGCACGCTGCCCCCAATGTGAAAGCATTTGTTGTGATTGTTCTACATAATTTTTTTGAACTTCAACCCCCGTATAACTCGCCGCACCATTAAATAGCACCCATTGACCCGCCGCGCCATAACAAGACCCTAAATCAAGAATATGTTTATCTTTAACGAGATGAGCTGGAAGCAATACTGAAAATTTAGTTTCAAGAAACGCTTTGCTCACTGGATTAAAACCACGATTGCGTCGATTATCATCTTCATAAAAAGCAGGATAATCATCAAAAGCTAATTTTGGTTTTATTTCTTCAACAGGCATATTTTATCCA
>JAYQWJ020000090.1:0-5595 GCA_035829175.2 Candidatus Albibeggiatoa psychrophila | reverse complement strand
CTTTGCAGCTTCACCTATTTTTACAAGTTTTTTTAACATTAGTTAATAATAGTATTGATTAATATAGATTTCAAGTTGCTGTTATTACCCCCAAAATAACCAAATCAAAATATTATTGCGTTGCTGCTTTAGCAGCTTCTTCAGCTCTTTTACGTGCTCTTTCCATTGCATCTACTTTGGCTTTTTGCTCAACTTCTAACAAATACAAAAAGTTAATTTTAAACTCGCGTGAAGCTTCAGCAGCCGTATCCATTTTGCTTAATGCAGAAGTCACATCCATCGTAGCTATTGTGACGGTTTGAAACTTTGTTGCATTCGCATATATATTAAACAGAAGTTGTTGATCTTCAATTGAATGTTCTGGTTGCAAAACTTTGGCTGCGACATCATGCAATACTTCAGTATCAGATTCGGCAGCTGCTTTAACAAATGACTTTAATTTTGCGTCAAATTCGCTTGGCGGCATGGTGTCCACTAACGAGCCAATTCGTGTTGCATCTTTATCATCAATGGCTTGCGATAAAGGGCTGAAACTCAACATTGCACCTAATGCCAATACGAGAGGTAATTTTCTACTCAACATAAACAATCCTTCTGAGAGGTATTTAACATAAGTTAATAATTCTTATTCAATGATAATTATATGCTAATATTCAAATATTTCTATATTCACTTCACTATTTTTATCTATTAAAAACCTAAGTTATTATATTCTCTTGTATTTTAATGAACTAAATTTTACCTAAGCTTCTCAATCTCGTCAACAGAAAGTTGAGTCACTTTATAAACAATATCGCTTTCACGCTTTTTATATTGTTCTGAAACAAATGATTTATCTAATAATTCCGTTCGTTCGTAGTCAATATCTTTTGCCCATTCAATATCTTGAAAAAAAGATTCAATAAGCTGGCGAAACAGAATTTTATTAGAAAATAGCTTTTTATAGCCTAAATCATAAATTCGTGCCATTAGAGATTATTCACGTACTTTATAGCCAATTTCCAACAACCATAAACACAATACACTAATCACAATAAAAAACGATAAACTCACGGCAAAACTGGTCATAATATTCGCGTCAGAAACCCCTAAAAATCCATAGCGAAAGCCATCAATAATATAGAAAAATGGATTGAAATAGGATACGTGTTGCCAAAAGCTAGGCAAAGAATAAATCGAATAAAATACGCCACTTAGGAATGAAGCTGGCACAATAACAAAATTGGTAAACCCTGCAATATGATCCCATTTTTCAGCCCATAATGCCACGATAATACCTGTTGTCCCCAACATCGCACTACCCAGAATCGCAAAGCCTAAAATAATGCCGAAATTGTAAACGGGTAGTTGTACAAAAAAGATAGAAGCGAGCCATACGCCAATCCCAACGAATAAACCGCGCATAATTGCTGCGCCGACGAAAGCGATAAAAAATTCCAAACTCGACAAGGGTGCAAGCAACATAAAGATGATATTGCCCATCATTTTTGATTGAATGAGGCTTGACGAACTATTTGCAAACGCATTCTGCGTGATACTCATCATAATCAGTCCGGGAATTAAAAAGCTGGCGTAACTTACACCATCGTAAACCTCAATATTGCCCGATAAAACCGATGAAAATACCAGCAAATACAATAAAACGGTAACAATTGGAGCAAGTAATGTCTGGGTTGAGACTTTAAGAAATCGCCACATTTCTTTGCTAAATAAGGTATATAATCCATATAAATTCATGAGTTTGTCTTCTTGTGAGTTAAGCTCATAAACACCTCTTCCAATCCCGGTTCTTGGGTATGTAAATCGACAAAATTGATTTGGGCACTGCGCAGACTTTCCAGCACGTCATTCACTGTATCATGCTCTCGGTGCAAGCGTAAAACAAGCTGATTGTCTTCAAAACTTTGTACTTTATCTTGTAATTGGCTCGGTATTGACACGGGTTTTTCCAAGCTCAAACACAATAAACGATAAGGATAACGCGCTAACAAAGCATGTTTATCATCCAATGCAACCACTTCACCATGATTTAAAATCGCAATGCGGTCGCACAAAGATTCTGCTTCTTCCAAATAATGTGTAGTTAAAACAATGGTATGACCTTTATCATGTAATTGAGTGGCAAACTCCCACAACATTTTGCGCAATTCAAGATCAACGCCCGCAGTAGGTTCATCCAATATCACGACAGAAGGTTTATGCACTAAGGCTTGACCAATCAGAACCCGCCGTTTCATGCCTCCAGACAAGGCGGACATATTGGTGTTGGCTTTATCGGTCAGACTTAGAATTTCGAGTAATTCATCTAACCAGACTTCATTTTCACGTCCCAATCCAAAATAGCCAGACTGTAAACGGAACAGCTCTTTGATGGTAAAAAACGGGTCATAAACCAATTCTTGTGGTACAACGCCCATTGCTTGTCGAGCTTGTCGCCATTGTTTGCGCACATCGTGACCCTGAATCCTGATTGAGCCACTGCTTGCTTTAACCAATCCTGCCATAATACTGATTAAAGTCGATTTTCCTGCACCGTTGGGTCCGAGTAGACCAAAAAAGCTACCTTCAGGAATGTCAAAATTAATCCCTTTCAGTGCGTGCAGTTGTTTGTAATGCTTATGGACTTGTTGAATGCTAATTGCGGGCATGATAGTGATTTTCGATTTAGTCTGGATTGCCGATGAGAGATTGATTTAAACCTTGTTATCGTACTCTATATCGTAGCATTTGAAAAAAACTCAATAAAAAATGGAGTACAACCTGCGCTGCACTCCACTTTAAAAAACAAAAACAATAAAAAGTTAGGCTAATAATTCAGCAACATCATTCACTTTAGCAAGTTGTGACATTTGCTGCGGCATGTTTTGCAAACTCAAAGTAGATTGTCTGGTTAAACGCTTCAACTCTAACAATAAGGCTAAACCTGCACTATCAGTCCGTGTTACCGCACTTAAATCAATGGTTTGTGGCTTAACATTTTGCTGAGAAAACATTTTCAATAATGATGCGACGTTTGTTACATCCAATTCACCACTGAGCTGCCAAATAGTTTGGTCTTGAACAATCCACTGTGCCACGTTATTTGCCTTTGTTTTTCTCATTAACAGTGTTGATTAAGCCGTCCATGCCTTTTTCTTTGTAAATCTTTTGAAATTCAGCACGATAGTTAGTAACTAAACTTACGCCACCCGCAGTGACATTCCACACTTTCCACGCACCCTTTTTGTCACGCAATGCGTAATCAAGCTTAATAGACTGATTTGCATATTGCACTTTAGTTTGTACAGTAATTCGGCTTTGACCTTCTTTGTCACGAACAGGAAAATATTCAACTTTTACCTCTGATTTTGCTGCTTCAGTCAAAGTGTTAGCATAAGTACGAATTAACAAATCACGGAATGCTTGTACAAATTGGATTTTCTGCTCATCAGTTGCGGATTTCCAATTTTTGCCAACCACTAAACGTGACATTACTAAAAAATCAAAATGTGGTAAAACATATTCTTTTGCCACACTTGATGCATTTTCAGGGTCTTTCTTAATCGCGGATAATACTTTGTCAGTTGTATCTTTGATTAATTTCTGCGCATCAGCATTTGCAGCCCACGCGCCTTGAAAAGCAAACGTCATTAAGAATAAAAATACTGCTTGTTTAAAGAAAAAATTCAATCTCACAATCAAGTCTCCTAAGTTAGGAATTGAGTTAGGGGCAATAATGCTAGACTATTTACCTTTGTTTTTTTGGTTAACGACTTTGATCAAACCATCCATGCCTTTTTCTCTGTGAATCTTTTGAAATTCAGCACGATAGTTAGTGACCAAGCTTACGCCGCCTGCGGTGACATTCCACACTTTCCAACCGTTTTTCTTGTTACGCAAGGAGTAATCTAGTTTAATAGACTTTCCTTTAAATTTAACACGAGTTTGTACTTTTAACTTTTTAGAACCTTCTTTAGCACGAATCGGCAAGTATTCAACATTAACTTTAGATTTTGCCGCTTCTTTCAAAGTGTTAGCATAAGTCCTAATCAACAAATTACGGAACGCTTGTACAAATTGCTTTTTCTGTGTTTTAGTTGCTGATTTCCAGTTTTTAGCAAGCACTAAACGCGACATTGCCCAAAAATCAAAGTGAGGTAGAACATGTTTTTTTGCCACACTTGCGGCATTTTTAGGGTTTTTCTTAATCGCAGATAACACTTTGTCAGTGGTATTTTTGATTAATTTCTGCGCATCAACATTTGCAGCCCACGCACCTTGAAAAGTAAGCATCATCAAGAATAAGAATATTGCTTGTTTAAAGAAAAGATTGGGTTTCACAGTTAAGTCCTCCTGTATGAACTATGTGAGTTTATCCAACAAGCGCGAAAAACGTCGTCCTTCGGGACGGAGATATAAGCGCAACAGGCGAGCCTGTTTAGTATGGTCTTTACTGTTGTTCGATAATTGCGCACCACCACGCTGCTATCTAGGGCAATCACATTAAAATTTTTTAGCTATTTAAAATCACGTAATAAATATATAGCATTTGTAAGTCATTGATTAAAAGCTATTATGCAATTTGATGCGATTGCCCTACTGCTATCATTATCAACTTGCATAGGTCAATTCCCTTTTATATAATTATAGCTATGAAACAGAGCATACGCAAATGCCTTTAAGTTCTGTACTGCATGAGCGTATTGCCAATGCTCGTTTAGACTTCTTACACAAAACCTCAACCCATATCAGCAAAAACCACGCCATGGTAGTAGTTGAGAACTTAAAAGTAAGAAACATGTCTAAAAGTGTGTTGAATGCGAATACACCCAAAACGCTGACATAGTTGGTGCTTTGAATGTGTTAGCCTGTGGAGTTGAAACATTGGTTTCGACTGTGAAGCAGGAACTTGTGGGTACTAGCGATACATACCCACTCTTAACGGCATAACGCTGTTAGAAACCCCCGTCCTTTTGGGCGGGGAGGATGTCAACTTAGCATATTACTCAGCATTTGGGGTATCGCTACCTTTTGCTGCTGTGTTGTATAAGAACTGTCCTATTAGTTGTTCTAAAATCACCGCAGATTGAGTAATAAATAACTCATCTCCATTGGCTAAATATTCTTCATCTGCCCCTACGTCTAAACCAATATATTGCGCACCTAATAAGCCTGCGGTAAAAATGCTGGCAGAAGTATCAGCAGGTAAACGCTTATATTGACTATCAATATTCATGGTGACTATGGCTTGGTAAATCTCGTCATCATACTGAATTGCAGAGACTCGACCAACTTTAACTCCACCAATTTTGACAGGAGATTTAGTTTTAAGACCGCCTATGTTGTCAAATTTTGCGCTGATTTGATAACCGTCATTGGTTTGAACGTTTGCCAAATTGCTTACTTGCATTGCTAACATAAATAAGGCTGCTAAACCTAATGCAACAAAAAAGCCTACCCAAATTTCAAGTGTTCTGGACTGCATGATTATTCTCTACTATTGTGACCTGTAAACATTATAACAAGCGGTTTTATAAGAGGCTAAATTTAATTAAAGTTTCTAATCAACAATGTTAATATTTTAGATAACTGAATGAGAAGAGATTATAAATTGTG
>JAYQWJ020000089.1:0-7485 GCA_035829175.2 Candidatus Albibeggiatoa psychrophila | reverse complement strand
GCAACGCATCGGTTAAGAATGCTTGCAATTGTTGACGATGGACTTGTAAATAGCCAACCGCTGGTGAAGCTGATGCAGGACGACCCGCATATTCAACCCGCTTATCTTTATGGCCTAAATTAACATCCATGTGCGCCCGAATATACCACCAAGCACCTTGGTTACGAGGTTCTTCTTGTACCCAAACTCGTTGTTCTACATGAGGATAGCGTTTTAAAATTTCTTCAATTTCATCATGTGGATAAGGGTAAAGTTGTTCTAAACGAATAATCGCAATATCATCAATTTCGTTTTGTTCCCGTGCTTCAATTAAATCGTAATACACTTTGCCTGAGCAAAATAAAATCCGATCTACTTTTTCAGGGGTGATATTAGGATCAACTTCATCAATCACAGCTTGGAATGGCGCGTCGGTAAATGCACTGAATTCAGACACACAACGTTTATGACGCAACAAACTCTTAGGAGACATGATAATCAATGGCTTACGATAATCTCGCACCATTTGACGACGTAATACATGATAAATTTGCGCTGGCGTACTCGGTACACACACTTGCATATTATCTTCTGCACATAATTGTAAATAACGTTCTAAACGTGCTGATGAATGCTCAGGGCCTTGACCGTCATAACCATGTGGTAACAACATGACTAAACCGCAATAACGTTGCCATTTTGCTTCAGAAGAGCTAATGAATTGGTCAATAACCACTTGTGCGCCATTGGCAAAATCACCAAACTGCGCTTCCCAAATCACTAAAGTTTCTGGAGATGATGACGCATAACCAAATTCAAAGCCTAATACCGCTTCTTCTGATAATGAAGAGTTGATGACTAAGAAATGCTCTTGATCTTCAGCTAAATTGCGTAATGGTAAATAAGTTTCACCTGAATCGCGTTCGTGCCAAACTGCATGACGATGGGCGAATGTACCACGACCACAATCTTGACCTGAAAGCCGTACTGGGTAGCCTTCTTCTAATAATGTGGCATAAGCTAAGGTTTCAGCACAACCCCAATCTAAAGGTTGTTCGCCACGACCCATACGTTGCCAAGATTCAACCAATTTCATCACACTGCGGTTTAAGTTAAAACCTTCAGGCAGTGTGGTAAATTTGGTGATGAGTTTTTGTACACGTTCAACATTAATGTGTGAATCTGCTTTCGCACGCCATGTTGTACCAACGAACGGTTTCCAGTTAACAGTGTTTTTAAATTCTTCTGTTGAAACGGGGCGTGAAACCACATCTTTCGTGCTTAAATCATTACGATAATCTTTTAAGTATTCTTCACCGTCTTTTGCACCAATTGTGCCTTCTTTGGCTAATTGTGCTGCATATAAAGCTTGAGTTTTGACTTGTTGCTTGATTTTTTTGTACATCACAGGCTGGGTTGCTGCGGGTTCATCCGCTTCGTTATGACCATGACGACGGTAGCAAATCATGTCAATCACAACGTCTTTATTGAACGCCATGCGATATTCAAGTGCCAATTTAGTCACGAAAACAACTGCTTCTGGGTCATCTGCGTTGACATGGAAAATCGGGGCTTGAACCATTTTCGCCACGTCTGTGCAATATAAAGTTGAACGTGAATCTAATGGGTCGCTGGTGGTAAAACCAATTTGGTTATTAATCACGATGTGCATCGTACCACCCGTGGTATAACCACGAATTTCTGACAAGTTCAAGGTTTCCATAATCACGCCCTGACCTGCAAACGCCGCATCACCGTGAATCAAAATCGGTAGCACTTTATTGCGAGCTTTATCTTGTAAACGTTCTTGACGCGCACGCACTGAACCTTCAATTACAGGATTGATAATTTCTAAATGTGATGGGTTGAATGACATCGCCAAGTGCAATTTGCCGCCCGGTGTTTCTACATCTGAAGAGAAACCTTGGTGATATTTCACGTCACCCGAGCCGTTATCTACAGTGATTTTGCCTTCAAATTCTGAGAATAAATCTTGAGGGCGTTTACCTAAAATATTGACTAATACGTTGAGGCGACCACGGTGAGCCATGCCTAATACCGCTTCTTCAATACCTGCTGTGCCTGCATCTTGAATCAATTCATCAAGTAGTGGGATTAAGCTGTCGCCACCTTCAAGTGAGAAACGTTTTTGACCCACATATCTAGTATGTAAATAATCTTCTAAACCTTGTGCAGCGGTTAAGCGACGTAAGATTTGGCGTTTGAATTCAAAGTTAAATTTAGGACGACCTTGAGCACCTTCAATCCGTTGCTGAATCCAGCGTTTTTCACGAGTTTCAGTAATGTGCATGTATTCCCAGCCAATATTCCCTGCATAGATTTTTTTCAATCGGTCAAGAATATCACTCAATTTCATCGTGTCCACGCCATAGAGCGAACCCGTATCAAAAGTTGCATTCATATCAGCAGGGGTGAAACCATGAAACTCTGGATCTAAATCTTCAACGTAAGAACGTTCAGTTAAATTCAGCGGGTCAAGATTGGCGTTTTGATGCCCACGAAAACGATACGCATTAATTAAACGCAATACAGCAGACTCTTTTTTAGCAAAAGCAGGGTTGCCTGCTGTACCAAGATTCGCATCATTGGCAGGCTGAGCTGTGCGTAAGGGTTTATAATTTAGGAAACGGGCTTGAATCGGTGCATGGGGCACTTCTTGATGTTTTTGTGTATGGTCTTGACGTTGCAATTCTGCAAAGTAGTCGCGCCATTTTTCATCAACCGCTTGTGGATCTACAAGGTAGGTTTCATAGAGGTCATCAATAAATGATGCATTATATAGGTAAGTCGCAGTCTTCATTTTTAGCTTATCCGCACTCTCATTGTATACAACTATAACAATATTTTATACGCTACTATAAATCATAATTATGATAATGAAAAGATATTATTTATATTTAACTAGCATATTGTGTAAACTCAGGGTATTATAGAAGGATTGTGTCGGGTTGGCGATGGTATATTTATTGTTTTTAGGGCTTGTTTGAGCGATTTTTGGATAAAAGGTCACTAAATAAGTATATTAATAATTAGTAATTTACATAACCTAGCGAAAATGGATAAACTGAATTTATCGCTGTAAAACTCAACAAAACCGATTACGTTTTTAAAATAAGTCAAATTAGATTCAAAACTAACATTTTTATAGTCACTTTTTTAATATCAAACACTGCTCACTAACTTATTAACACCTGTTGTTAATTGATTATTGATTATTGTTAATTGAAAAGTGGCTTTATCATCAACCTTGTAAGAAGGAAGGCATTACATGAAAAAGGCTGTGCGTGTTGCAATTACTGGTGGAGCAGGGCAAATTGCTTACTCTTTAATTTTCCGTATTGCATCTGGTGAAATGCTCGGTCCAGATCAGCCAGTGATTTTGCATTTATTGGAAATCCCTCAAGCGTTAGAAGCATTGAAAGGGGTTGCAATGGAAGTTGATGATTGCGCATACCCATTGTTGCAAGACATCGTAGTGACTGATGATGCAAATGTTGGTTTTTCAGATGTTGATTATGCGTTATTAGTCGGTGCAACACCTCGTGGTCCTGGTATGGAGCGTGCTGACTTATTAAAAATCAATGCAGAAATCTTCACAGCTCAAGGTAAAGCGTTGAATGATAAAGCGAGTCGTGACGTAAGAGTGTTAGTTGTAGGTAATCCTGCAAATACGAATGCTTACATCGCTATGCGTTCTGCGCCTGATTTACCAAACAAGAACTTTACTGCAATGATGCGTCTTGACCACAATCGTGCGTTGAGTCAATTATCAGCTAAAACAGGTTCTCATGTGACTGAAATTAAGAATATGGTTGTTTGGGGTAATCACTCTGCAACACAATATCCTGATATCAGCAATACAACAGTTGGTGGTAAAGCCGCGAAAGATTTAGTGGATCAAACTTGGATCGCTGATGATTTCATCCCAACGGTACAACAACGTGGTGCAGCCATTATTAAAGCACGTGGCAAATCTTCAGCAGCTTCAGCAGGTTATGCGGCTTTAGAACATATCCGTGATTGGATGTTAGGTTCTAACGGTGAATGGGTGAGCATGGCGATTCCTAGTGATGGCAGCTATGGCATTCCTGAAGGTTTGATGTATTCTTTCCCTGTGACAACTGAAAACGGTGAATATACTATCGTTCAAGGTTTGGAAATTGACGAATTTAGTCAAGAACGTATGAATGCAACGCAAAAAGAATTAGAACAAGAACGTGATGCAATTGCTGACTTGTTAGGTTAATTCTGACTGTTTGAAAAGGCGGTTAATTCTTATGATGAGGGTTAGCCGTTTTTTTGTGTCTTGGTTTTGTCTATTTTGAAATTATCATGATTATACAAACTTATCAAAAAATCAGTGGCTTAAAGCTGCTTGGGATACCAAATACTTAATAAAAGTTTTGGCTAATCCTTCTCAAATCTCTGATTCCTCTTGATTTTAACATAGATATTTTTTAATGCGATTACCCTGTTATTCAAGATTTGAATTTGTTGAAAATGTTATTTATGCGACAGAAAGCGCAGAAGCTGAAAGGAAAATACAATGCAAAATGAGTGCTCCAGTATGAACCAGAGCACTCAAAAAGCATCAACTTAAATTAAAACTTAACGTTGTGCAATTGGCGTATAATCGCGAGCTGCATAGCCTGTGTAAACTTGGCGCGGACGACCAATTTTCAAGCCCGGTTCTTCAACCATTTCTTTCCATTGAGCAATCCAACCGACTGAACGTGCTACAGCAAATAATGGTGTAAACATGTTTGTTGGGATACCTAATGCGCTTAAAATGATGCCTGAGTAGAAATCAACGTTTGGATATAATTTACGATCTACGAAGTATTCATCTTCTAAAGCAATGCGTTCTAATTCCATTGCGATTTGGAACATAGGTTGTTGGTCGCCAGCATCCAAAGCTTCTAATAATTCATGACATGCTTTACGGATGATTGTCGCACGAGGATCAAAGTTTTTGTAAACACGATGTCCAAAGCCCATAAGACGCGTTGGATTTTCTTTGTCTTTGACTTTTTCGATGAAGCTAGGAATGTTTTTCACATCACCAATTTCGCCTAACATCTTAATAACCGCTTCGTTTGCACCACCGTGAGCAGGGCCCCAAAGTGTTGCAATACCAGCAGAAATACATGCATAAGGATTCGCTTGTGAGCTACCCGCTAAACGCACAGTTGATGTACTTGCATTTTGCTCATGGTCAGCATGTAAAATTAACATGATGTCTAAAGCACGTACTGCTGTTGCATTCAATGTAGATTCACGGTTAGGTAAATCAAACATCATATTGGCAAAGTTTTCTACGTAGTTTAAGTCATGACGTGGATAAACATAAGGACGACCTAACAAATAACGGAAGCTTTTCGCCGCAATTGTAGGCATTTTCGCTACAACACGCAATGCACATAATTCACGATGCTCTGGATTATAAATATCCATTTCTTCATGATAGAAACTAGACATACCACCGACAACACCTACAAGCATTGCCATAGGATGCGCGTCACGTTTGAAACCATTGAAGAAACCAATTAATGATTCATGTAACAAAGATAAACGTTTAATTTTTCCTTCAAACTCAACCATCTCTGTTTGAGTCGGTAATTCACCATTGAGTAATAAATAGCAAACTTCTAAATAAGTACTATTTTCTGCTAACTGATCAATAGGATAACCACGGTGTAATAAAATACCATTTTCACCGTCAATATAACTGATTGCACTTTCACAACTTGCAGTTGTTACAAACGCAGGGTCATAAGTAAACATGCCTAATTCTTTGGCAATACCTTGACATTCGATGACTGGTTGTCCAAGAGTGCCTTTACGGACTGGACATTCAACCGACTTACCCGTTGCATTATCCGTAATTGTAACAGTATCAGTACTCATTATACCCCCTTTGGATGTAGGAAAAGACCAACAGTTAAACCACAATGTGAGAAAAAGTGATCCATTTGCTGGGATAAAGCTTGCCGCGCTGCAACATAAAGTAGCAGAAATGGAGAGGAAATGACAAATTTTTTTGGTCTTTATTTAACCATCACAAAAGTAGCAATGTTTGCATAATACGCTGATAAATAAAGAAATACACTCCAATAAACACTTTTTCTATAAAAATATCTTTAGGTTTGTATAAGGCTTTATGTATACAAAACTCCAGAGTATTATCCGCACTTGGGCTATAAAGTCAATTAATTTGTTAATAACTTTAGTTATAGCTATGTTTTTTCACATAACAATATTTAGTCTGAAATGGTAGAATTTACATTATGTATTCAGATAGTAATCAGAAATATGATGCAAAAAAATCATGGCTTTACTTTAATTGAATTGATGGTGGTGATGTCTATTATTGCGATGGCAGCCGTTTTGGTTGTGCCACGAATCAGTTCCAGTCAATCAACTTTATTTCAATCTGATGTGCGTGAGGCTTTAAGCGTTTTAAAATATGGGCGGCGCATGTCTATTATTCAGGGAAAAGATACCACAGTTGTTTTACAAAGCAATACACAGCAAAATAAACGACCACTCAGACAAGAACCAGCTCATTGGATTGCACGTAATGCAGGTTTACAATGTAAATCAAAATTAGAAGCTGAAGATAAACAAAAGCAAGATAGCGAAGAAAAAAAACAGATGACCTGTAGTATTACATTTTATCCAGAAGGTGGAAGTAGTGGTAGTGAAATTCTAATGAGTTTTAAGCACTATCGAGCCAAAATCGCTTTAAATCCATTAACAGGCAAAGCAAGTTGGGAAATGTTGGAGTTTGAGCGTGAATAAACAAAATGGGTTTACTTTATTAGAAATTATTATTGCGATGGCAATTATTGCCTTAGCTTTAGGAACAAGTTTTAGCCTATTAGCAAATAGCAAACGTTTGGCATTTAAAGCAGCGTATCAGATTGAGCAAGTTGTCTTTTTACGCTCAGCAATTAATATCTCTCAATTACGTGAAGAGCCTGAATATCCAGAACACCCCGATGAACATGTACGCAATTTGGAGCTGAAAACAGAAGACATATTAGAACCGCCCGATCGTCAAACCAGTAAAATTCAAGTAGGAATTGAGCCTTATTTGTTGGAAGACACCGAACGTGGAGTCAAAATTCCGATGTTGCGCTTGAAAAAACTGAAAGTGGGTGAATAATAATTCACATCTATTCCACATTTAAGCCCAAAGGAGTGCAAATTTACCCAAGCAAGATAAATCTTGCACTCCTAATAACTTAAAATCCAGCGAACAAGTATATAAAACTAATTACACCACTGACTTTCACATGGATTACCGTCACCATCACTATCCATTTTTGTGTTGGGGCAGTTGTTTACAAAGAATTTAGCTTCCTCACATGAAGTCATCTCTGAGCAATGCTCTCTTCCATCACAAGTGTATTTACTCGTGGCATTTTCTTCCGTCGGCGTTAAGCTTGTTGATGAATTAGTTTCATCTTCCGTAGAAATTGA
>JAYQWJ020000088.1:0-7144 GCA_035829175.2 Candidatus Albibeggiatoa psychrophila | reverse complement strand
CCCCTAGAATCAATATAAGGCGTTTAATTTCTGACACAATCACTGTTATTTTTGTTATTTAGGTTAGTTCAGTTTAGCGTAAAAGTCATATGAAGCAAGTCATGAAAGCAATTTTTTGTAAGGTTTTTAGCTAATTTTATGAATTTAAAAGAGTTCATTTTGTAGATAAATGGTATAAAAAGCCAACTATATGTCATTTTTTCGTGAATATAGTCAACATTCCGTTATTTTAATCTACAAGCTGTTCTGCAATAAGTTCAGCCCAATGTTTCACAGGCACATCCGCATCATTTTGCAAGTGGGTTAAGCAACCAATATTCGCGGTAATAATCACTTCGGGTTGATTGGCTTGCAACGCTTGGAGTTTATTGGCTTTCAATTGTCGAGATTTTTCTGGCTGTAAAATAGAATACGTCCCTGCTGAACCACAACATAAATGCCCGTTTTCAACCTGTGCCAATTCATAACCAAATGCTTCAAGTAAAGGCTCAAGCCGATTGGTTAATTTTTGACCATGTTGCAAAGTACAAGGAATATGCGCAGAAATCTTACTATTAAGCGAATCGGGTTTTAATTTGATTAAATCATCAGGCTCGATAATTTCCACCAAATCACGGGTTAAACCTGCAATGATCGCGGCTTTTTCTAAATATTCCGCATCATTTTTAAACAGCTCATCATATTCTTTAATAAAGCTGCCACAACCGCTGGCGGTCATCACAATTGCCTCAACTTGCTCAACAAAAGGTAGCCATTTATCAATCAGTTGTTTTGCATGTTCAAGCCCCATTTCATGTTCTGTGAGATGGTATGCCAACGCGCCGCAGCAACCTGCATGACTGGCTTTGACAACCCCGATATTGAGCGCATTCAGTAATTTTTCTGTTGCCTGATTAATATTTGGCGCAAGTACAGATTGTACACAACCATCAAGTAAGAGCACTTTACGTTCATGATGCGCGGATTTAACAGATAATGTGGCTGATTTGTGTTGTTGAGGGAGTTCGGCTTTAATATGTTTGGGCAGCATCGGTTTAACAAGTTTTGCCACGTTGATAAGCCATTTAGCACGTTTTGGATGTGGCAATGTGTGAACTAAGGCTTTGCGTTGCAGTTTATCAAATTGGCTACGTTCTACTTTTTTATCAACCACTTCTCTACCAATTTCCAATATCCGTGAATATTTTACACCCGAGGGACACATGGCTTCACAGGCGCGACAAGTTAGACAAGAATCTAAATGTTGTTGCGTGTCTTGGGTAACGTTATTGTTGTGTAAAAGGGAATGAATCAGATAAATCCGCCCGCGCGGACCTTCGGCTTCTTCACCCGTTAGCTGATAAGTTGGACAGACCGCAGTACAAAAACCACAGTGGACACAGGTGCGTAAAATCTGCTCTGCATCATCACTCCAAGTTTGATTTTGATATGTTTCGTGTAGAAATGTTTGCATATAAACGATATAAATCATTATTGAACTGAACACATTATATTTTTTATATCAAACTAAAGTAAAGTTGAATTTGTTAAATTATAAATAATTGAGAGAAAAAACAAAACAGTCATAAGTGCTGTTAATATCACTTAGCAAAAAAATAATACGGTTTCAAACAGCTTAAGCCAGCTAGGAGCAAATACCTAATCTCATAGCTGGCAATTTTAACAACTCAAAAAAGCTAACTTGCAGCCGTTGCCATATTTTTCTGGGCTAATAATGTACGTTTTCGGTAACGCTTATCCATTGCAGCCATAGTGCCACCCAATGCCATGAGCAATGCACCAAACCAAATCCAACGAATAAACGGTTTGAAATACACCCGAACCGCCCACGCATTACTACCAACAGGCTCACCCAGTGCAACGTATAAATCACGGAATACAGTCACATTAATCGCCGCTTCCGTCATTGGCATCTGCTGTACTAAATACATACGCTTTTCAGGTCTTAATTCAGCAATCACTTCCCCTTCTTTTTCAACCACAATCAACGCCTTATCTGCACGATAATTAGGGCCGTCGAATGGTTTAATTTCTTTCAAGGTAAAATGATAGCCGCCAACATCAACCGCTTCATTCAACGCCATCCGCACATCACGTTCAACGCTAAAAGATTGAGTCAAGGTAATACCAATAACGAAAATGGCAACTCCAAAATGGGCGATTCCCATCCCATAAAAGCTGGTTGGCAATTGGAAAGCGGCTTGAATTGGATTATTTTTATGCTTCAATTTATCCATAAACGTGCGCATTCCTGTGAGCATCACCCATATCGCTAAAGCCACACCCGGCATAATGACCAGGCCTTTCATACCAACAAATAAATATGGAATCGCAACACCTGCAATAATGCTCAATATAAAACTGACTGCTAATAATCCTGCTAAATTGCTAATTTTATCTTGTTTCCAGCGCACTAAAGGACCGACACCGAGCAATAAAACTAACGGGAACATGAACAATACAAACATTTTATCGAAATACGGCGGGCCTACTGAAATTTCGCCTAGTTTCAACGCATCAATAAATAAAGGATACAATGTCCCAATCAACACGCTAGCACAGGTGACGAGTAATAATAGGTTGTTGATTAATAAGAATGATTCTTTAGAAATAAGCCCAAAATGACCACCTTTGCCGACTTTAGGCGCACGCCACGCATATAAAAGCAATGAAATACCAACCACAATTCCTAAAAAGCCTAGGATGAAAATCCCCCGTTTTGGATCGCTGGCAAACGCATGAACCGAAGTCAATACGCCAGAACGAACTAAGAACGTACCTAATAAACTGAGTGAAAAAGCAGATATGGCAAGCAACACAGTCCAGTTTTTAAAGGCGGCGCGTTTTTCAGTGACGGCTAATGAATGGATTAACGCCGTACCGACTAACCAAGGCATAAAAGAAGCGTTTTCCACAGGATCCCAAAACCACCAACCGCCCCAGCCTAATTCGTAATAAGCCCACCAACTGCCTAGCGCGATGCCTAAAGTCAAAAATACCCATGCAATCAAGGTCCAAGGTCGTGACCAACGTGCCCAAGCACTATCTAATGAGCCGCCTAACAATGCTGCAATCGCAAATGCAAATGCCACTGAAAAACCAACATAACCCATATATAACATTGGTGGGTGAATGATTAATCCGGGGTCTTGTAATAATGGATTTAAGTCACGTCCATCAGCAGGTGGAAAAGCTAAACGGTCAAATGGATTGGAAGTCAGCACCATAAACAATAAAAAACCAATGCTAATAAAACCCATCACCGCAATCACTCTTGCAGCCATCGGACGCGGTAAGCTACGGCTAAAAATGACCACAGCAACTGTCCAAAGGGAAAGAATCAAGCCCCATAACAACATTGAGCCTTCATGACCGCCCCATACGCTGACGATGCGATAATGTAAAGGTAGGGTGCTATTTGAATTTGATGCGACATAAGCAACGGAAAAGTCATTATAAATAAACGCATAGGTCAAACAGGCATACGCTAAAACAAGAAATACAAATTGTCCTGTTGCAGCAGGTCGTGCCACTGCCATCCAATTAGGTGCGGCGCGAAATGTTCCCAGCAAGGGAAAAACAGTCTGCACAATGGCTAAACACAGTGCGAGAATTAATGAAAAATGTCCGAGTTCTGGAATCATGGTGATATTTTCGATGTTCGATTGGCGGTTTTCGATTTAAAAGATAATTATTCTGCATTCTTTTCTTCAGCAGCAGATTTTTGTTTTTCGAGTGAACGGGCAACTTCTGGTGGCATGTAATTTTCGTCATGTTTGGCCAAAATTTCAGCCGCGATAAACAAACCATCTTCTTGCATTTTTCCAATAGCGATAATGCCTTGTCCTTCACGGAATAAATCGGGCAGAATACCTTCATATTGGACAGAGATCATATTTTGATAATCCGTAATATCAAACGTGATTTTCAAACTGTCTGTAACGCGTTTTACACTGCCTGTTGCAACCATTCCGCCCACACGGATTTTTTTATTTTCAGGGGCTTCACCTGCAACAATTTGTGTTGGGTCAAAAAAGTACAACATATTCTCTTGGAATGCAGTTAGAGCAAGGGCTGTTGCCGTACCGACTCCCAATAAAATCAAAAATACAACCGCCAGTCTTTGTTTACGTTTGGCTGTCATGACGCTGTTCCCTCCGAGCTTTTCGCGCTAATGTTTTTAATAAATTACGCTCACAATATATGGGGTTTATGGCGTTTGCGAGTAAAATAATGAAAGCAATTCCATAACTCGACCAAACATAAAAGCCATAGCCACCCATATTAAAAAATTCTTGCCATGAACTCATGGTTTTTCCTCAATATTCGGGTTTTGGGATTATAGCAAATTCTTTACGATTAACAGCAAAAAACTCAATTTACATGATACGGTTGATAATAACCACACAAGAATATAATCTAAGTTTGGGCTTGTTAGCATTTTTTAAACTCAAATTACGACTCTTCGTTTTTATTCTCCATTTCAGCCAATTCCTTATTCAACTCTTTGTAACGTGCCTCAACACGAGATGCTAGGAAATAACTTATATCATCACGTTTTCTGGCTTGTTTCAATTGCTCTACTGCTAAGCGCGTTTCACCCAATAAATAATATTGTTCTGCCATCGCTAAATAAGATTCGGCAAATTGTAGGCTTTCTTCGTATGCTTGTGCCAATAAACGGTAATACTGTGGAAACGGCTGTTCACCCAATTTTGTGAGCAACTCCTGAGCTTTCTTTGGTTGCTTTGCATGTCTTAATAAATATTCACTAAATGCCAAGGTCAGTTGCACATCATTCGGATACACTTTTAAGGCTTGGATATAAATTTTTTCTGTTTTAGCTAAATCTTTATGCAATAACGCGAAACGTGCTTGTAAAATACGATAAATCACTCGATCAGTATCATTTTTCGTTAACCAATCAATATGTTGTTGCACTTTTTCAATTTGCCGATTTTCAAGCAAAGCCAAAGCTAAACCATAATGCACCGCGATTTCATTGTTATAACGACCTTGTTTTAGCATATTTTCTAATTGTTCTACTAATTTACGCATCGACTTATCTGTGGTTAAGACTAAAACTTTAGCGCGTGCTAAATGGTAAGTATTTGAATCTAAATAATTAGCTGGGGGATAATTTTCAGCACGGTCGGTGGCTTCTGCTGCACGATCAATGGACATTGGATGGGTGAGTAAAAATGCGGGAGGTTTGGTATATAAGCGACTTTCTTCTTGAATACGTTGAAAAAAATGAGGCATGTCGCGCGGTTCAAAACCTGCCTTAGCCAGCAAATCAATGCCTACTCTATCGGCCTCTTTCTCATGCAAGCGTGTAAAATGAATTTGCATTTGTATATTGCCCGCAACTGCCATCATTAAGCCCGCTTGAGTTATATCCATATTACCTGTCACTGAGCCTAAAAGAATCCCGCCTAGCATGGCTGCAATCATTGGGATTGAAGTTTGACCAACGGCTTCTAATTTTCGCGCAATATGACGCTGGGTGACGTGAGCAATTTCATGTGCAAATACAGATGCAAATTCACTTTCACTACGCGCACTGAGCATTAAACCGCTATGCACACAAACCAATCCTCCCGGTGTTGCAAATGCGTTGATGCTGCTCTCATTAAGCATATTAAAATAGAATGGCTGGTTTGACATTTCACTGTACGAAACTAATTTTTGACCTAGTGAGTTGATATAATTATAAATTTCAACGTCATCTACCATATCCACTTCACGGCGTAATTGACGCAATAAGGATTTGGCTATCTTCTGTTCTTCGATAGGCGACAGGATATTGTCAGCAGATGAACCCATGTCAGGTAAATCTAAACACTGGACAGGTAATACCCAAAAACACAGTATGAATATAAAAATACGCATGATAAACCTCTTGTTAACTATTCATCACAGCTTGCACCATTTTAACAACATCTTGTGTCGCTGCGACATCATGAGTTCTAATGATTTTAGCCCCTTTTGCAACTGCCAAGGCTGTAAGACCTAACCCGCCGTATAAGCGTTGCTCAATCGATTTATCTAATACTTTGCCAATCATCGATTTACGTGATACTCCAACAAGTACAGGATAATCTAATAAAGTGAAGTTTTCCAAATGTTTCATGAGTTGTAAATTATGTTCAAGCTTTTTGCCAAAGCCAAATCCAACATCAATCCAAATATTTTGTGTCGCAATGCCTTGTGCTAAACAAGCGTCTATACGTTGTAATAAAAACTGTTTCACCTCGGCAATAACTTCTTCATATTGTGGATTATTTTGCATTATCTGAGGCGCACCTTGCATGTGCATAAGGCAAACAATCAGATTCGATTCTGCGGCAACTTGTAAACTATTTTCATGGCATAATGCTGCGACATCGTTGATTATATCTACACCTGCGGCAATGGCTGCCTGCATCACTTGCGCTTTACTGGTATCAATTGAAATTTTGACGGGCAATTCAGCTTTAACCATTTCAATGATGGGAATTACACGGTCTAATTCTTGTTGTACGGAAATAGGCTGCGAATCTGGTCGCGTAGACTCGCCTCCAATATCAATAATATCTGCGCCTTGTTGCAACATTTGGCGGGCGTGATTAAAAGCAGTTTCTTTATGTTGAAATTGTCCACCATCAGAAAATGAATCAGGTGTGATATTGAGGATACCCATGATAAGTGGGAAATCGGCTAGGCTCATTTGTATTTTAGTCAAGGTTGTAGAAATAAGAAAAGTGTAGCAGCTTATAACTAAAAATGATTGATTGTCGTGTTTATCGTGTATTTATTTAGGATGTCAGCTTTCTATTGTTAATTGATAATGGCGCACCATCACAACTGCTATCATTATTAACTTGCATAGACCAATTCCTTTTTGTATAATTCTAATTATGAAACAGAGCATACGCAAATGCCTTTAAGTTCCGTACTGCATGAGCGTATTATCAATGCTCATTTAGACTTCTTATACAAAACCTCAACTCATATCAGCAAAAACCATGCTATGATGTGGTTGAGGACTTAAAAGTAAGAAATATGTCTAAAAGTGTGTTGGATGCGGATACACCCAAAACGCCGACTTAGTTGGTGCTTTGAATGTGTTAGCCCGAGGACATCGGGTATTAGCCTGTGGAGT
>JAYQWJ020000087.1:0-2572 GCA_035829175.2 Candidatus Albibeggiatoa psychrophila | reverse complement strand
TCGTTCCAACGGTCTCCGTTGGAATGCAGTACAGACGCTCCGCGTCGTAGGCAATGTCAAAGCCGAATTGCTACGTGGAACGTAGTCACTAGAAAATACTCCCAATTACTAACGAATCGTAGGAGTTTGAAGATTTGATATATTTTTCAATCGATTAAATAAATCCCGCCAGTTCACTTTTTGATTATAGCCAATCACATCAATTCTTGGTAAACCGCCGCCTTTAACAATGTAATAACCTTCACCCATTTTTTCTGCGCCACGCATTTCACAAACACTGTCTTTTAAGCGACATCCCCAACCGATAGATTGATAAGAAAAATTCTCAAAAAAGCTCAAAGCCCCTTGTGACAACATACCTACAGCACTGCCATTACCCAAGTTAGACAAATTCTGTACTGCCTTTTGACTGATTCGGCGCGGCAATTTATTATCCTTTGGCGTACCAACATAAACGTCAAACGCTACAGGTTGCCACTTCAACATCTTCAGCGATTTGATATAACCTGATAATTCACCTTGCATTTCACCAAATTCGGTAATATTGGTCAATGTTTTCAAATTCAGCTTTTTAATATCAATATCCGCCGTCAACACAGGTAGACGGCTAATAGGTTTTTCCATGTGCAGTTTATGAATCACAATATCACCATCAAAAGCCTTAATCAGAATTGCGCCACCAATATCAATATGCCGATTGGATAGGTTATAGGTAATATTTGGAATTATCCCAGAAATTTGTCCATTTAAAGCGGGTGCACCAAAAGCAGCAGTTAACATACCCAAACTAATCGGTTTCAATGAACCGCCCAATTCGATAAACATGTTTTTTTGCCCCACATTTTTAGCTTTGAGCGTATCAATGAACAATGCGCCGTCTAAAATAGGTTGTCGAAATGGTGCATTAAGTTTTACATTTTGCCCCGTTACATCCATATATAATTGACTTTTACCCAAGGTTAATTTAGAAAAATAGCCTTTTTTCCAGCGTAATACCGTTGCATAGTTTTTTTTGCGATTATGCCATTGAATAAATCCCTCAACTCCTTTCCAAGCAAACATTTTTTTCTTATCTTCAATATTCACTCCTGACAATTCTGATTGAAATAAAATATCCTTTCTTCCCCAATCTAAATGTACATCAACAGTGCCTGTAGTGGTTAAATCTCGTTGTAATATGGCAGATACCCAAGATTCCAAATAAGTTTTGTATAAAGCAGGTAACGGCGTTTTGGGCATATCAAATTTGAATTGCTTGATTTTAAACACTTTAGCAAAATCGAATTGTCCAGCAGCATCAAATTGCACTACATTCTTATGTTTATATTTTAATTTTTTAAGTTTATATTGCGTGCCTGTTAAAGCAAGCTGCATATCTATATTAATTGGCTTGGTTTTCTCAATTGGCGCATAAATAGGGTCAAAAAACACTTCGCCTTGTCGAATATTAGAATTAAGCCCTATTTCCATGGTTTTGCCGTTAAACTGGATATTTGTATCAAATTGAGCTGATATATTTTCACCGACTTGGGTGCTGTCAGGATTATAAAAACTGAATTGTTTGACTTGTCCTGAGACTTCTAATAATTTCGGCAATGGTTTGCCGCTGGTTTTGATAGTAAAATCTCCCTTACCATCGAATTGATAGGGTAGTGGTATGTCAACATAGCGTTTTTTATAGCTAATGAGCTTAGAAATAGAGACGTTTTGAGTTTTAATCGTGGTTTTCCAGTCGGTCAATTTCGCTTGAAAATCCATATTGACTGAGCCACTGGCGATTTTAAATTGTTTGAGTAATGCTTTGAAAAATTGTGTATTAGGATAATAACTAAAATTGAGCTTACCTTTAGGTTTTCCTAAATATTTATCTTGAATTTTTAATTCACCATTCACACAATCGATTGCTTTTATAGTTGATTTTACTTGAGGGCAATTAACTTGTAGCTTGTAAAGTGGTTTTTTTAAGCTGTCTAAATCAAATTGTTTTATATTGACTTTAAGTATTGGTTTTTGACGTTGTAATTTTGATAAATTTATTTCTATTTTCTTGGCTTTCCAGCCTTCAGCCACAAGACTACCAATATTTAATTTAATGGCTTCAAGTGCATTGCTGGATAGCGGTAAAAAAATCAATATAATCAAGACTAAGAATTGTATCATGCTAACCTCTTATTGGGTCAAGGGTTAAAAAACCCATCACAGCCTGTGTTGAGCTGCTCATTTTCTCATATCTTGCATCAAACTTAGATTAGCATAATTCATCTTGGCATTCAGCAATTTACCTAACACGATTCAACAAATAGAAAACATCTTATTTTCCCGTTAATACCACAAGTTTTCCCGCCGCTTGATTATTTTCCATCATTTGATGTGCTTTATGTAATTCTTCAAATCCAAAAACAGAGTTAATATTGGTTTTATATGCACCCGATTCAACTTTTTGCACAATCTGTTGCAATACAGGAGTTGCGTAATCTTTTTCTAAGGTTTCGGAGCTGTAAAACGACAAACGCACGGTTGATGGCATCCATGGGAAAAAATTGTAATTCCAGTGATTGCCTAAAAAACCCAC
>JAYQWJ020000086.1:0-2994 GCA_035829175.2 Candidatus Albibeggiatoa psychrophila | reverse complement strand
AATGGGTTAAACTGATTAAATTCATAACCCAGCATTAAAAATCATGACAGAACAACAACTAGAACAAGCCCTGATTGAGCAACTTCAAGGCTTAGAATACCAAGCCGTAAAAATTACAAATGAACAAAGCCTACTCAACAACCTCAAAACCCAACTCGAAAAACTCAACCATAAAGCACTGCAAAACACCCCGCTAAGCGACCAAGAATTTAAACAAATCCTCAACCACCTCAACACAGGCACAATATTCGACCGCGCCAAAATCCTCCGTGACCAATTCGTCTTAAAACGCCCCGACAAAAACAACGTTTGGATTAGTTTCATCAGTGCCGCAAAAGACTGGTGTCAAAACCACTTCCAAGTGGCTCACCAAATCACCATGAAAGACGAACACCACAACCGCTACGACGTAACCCTACTCATCAACGGCTTGCCACTAGTACAAATAGAACTCAAAAAACGTGGTATCGAAATCAAAGAAGCCTTTAACCAAATCCGTCGCTACAAAAACCAATCCTACAAAATAGGTGCAGGACTATTCGAATACATCCAAATCTTTATCATCAGCAACGGCATTAACACAAAATACTTTACCAACAACAAAACCGCACTGACTCGCTTTGAACAAACTTTCTTCTGGACAGATCGCGACAACATCCAATGCGATGACCTTCAACAATTTACGGATGCGTTTCTAAAACCCTGCCACATTACAAAAATGATTGGACAATACACCATACTCAACGAAACCAATCAAATGCTCATGATAATGCGCCCCTACCAAATCTATGCCGTCGAAGCCATTATCAAACAAATCAAAAACACCGACCAAAATGGCTACATCTGGCACACCACAGGCTCAGGCAAAACCCTCACATCATTCAAAGCCAGCCAAATCATTGCGTCTAACCCCGACGTTCAAAAAATCCTATTCGTGGTTGACCGCAAAGACCTAGACGACCAAACCGTGCAAGAATTCAACAAATTTGCCAAAGACAGCGTAGACACCACCTCAAACACCAAAAATTTAGTAAACCAACTCACCAATAATAATAAAAAGCTCATCGTCACCACCATCCAAAAACTCAATCGAGTAATACAAAAAAACACACGCTACTACGAAAAAATCCAACATCTACAAAACCAAAAAATCATTTTCATCTTCGACGAATGCCACCGCAGCCAATTTGGCACAACCCATCAAAACATCAAAAACTTCTTTCAAAAGGCGCAAATGTTTGGATTTACAGGCACGCCCATTTTAAGCAAAAATGCAAAAATCCCACTCGGTGAACGCCCCCTCACCACCAAAGATATATTTAATAAATGCCTACATAAATACCTGATTGTTGATGCCATTCGAGATAAAAATGTACTGGGCTTTTCGATTGAATATATTGGGCAATATCAACGCAGCAACAGCACAAATGAACTCGACATTAACACCAGCCTTTTTGACGAAAACAAAGCCAGCCTAGAAGATGAACACCGCTTAAGCAAAATTGTTGATTACATCCAAACCCACCACGACCATAAAACCAAATCCCGCGCATTTACCGCCATGTTCTGCGTCAGCAACGTACCGACCTTAATCAAATACTATGAACTCTTCAAACAACAGCCGATAGAAAAACCACTCAAGATTGCCACCATCTTCAGCTACAGCGCAAACGAACCACCTATTGACGATACAGGCACAACGCCAGAAGAAGCCCTTGAACTGCCCAGCGATGCTAATATTAACCCCACTTACCGCAACAAACTGGCACAATACATTGATGACTATAACCAAATCTTTTCCACCCAACACCGTTTAACTGAGAGCCAAAGCTTTGAAAATTATTATAAAAATATTGCAGCAAACGTGCGCAAAGGCGAGATTGATATTTTACTGGTAGTCAATATGTTCCTAACAGGTTTTGACAGTCCGCGCCTCAACACGCTCTATGTAGACAAAAATCTCAAGCTGCATGGTTTGATTCAAGCCTTTTCACGCACCAATCGCCTATTTGATGTCAAAAAGTCCCATGGTAATATCGTTTGCTTCCGTGACCTAAAAGCCGCGACCGATGAAGCCATTTGCTTATTTTCCAACAAAGATGCAAAAGAAACCGTAGAAGGGGTTTTAGTCAAATCCTACGAAGAATATATCCAAGACTACAACCAAGCGGTGACTGAACTACAAACCATTACCCCAACCGCCAATAGCGTCAAACATCTCGCAAATGAAGAAGAACAAGTTGAATTTGTGAAGCGATTTAGAACCTTGATGCGCCTTGAAAATATCTTAAATACCTTTGCTGATTTTTCCGAAACCGATTTAAATTTATCAAGAGACGAATCAGATGGATTTAGAGGTGAATTTTTAGAACTAAAAGACAGAGCGCAAACCCAGAAAGATGACACTTCTATTTTGCAACAAGTTGATTTTGAACTGGACTTAATTCATCGCGATGAAATCAATGTCAAATACATTTTAGACTTGCTCGGTCAACTCAAAACAAAGCCAGAAGCTCAAGAAGAACAACTTAAAGTCATTTACAATCTACTCAGCAACCAAGTTCAATTACGCAACAAACGCCCACTCATCGAAAAATTCATGCAACAAATTGATTTAAAGGAGAATATTTTTCAGCAATTTGTCGGGTTCTGGCATGATGAATCTGAACAAGCCATTACGGGACTTTGCAGCGAAGAAAACCTGATTGAATCAAAATTGCGTGAATCACTGGCAAATTATAAGTACACCAACCAACCACCGCGAACGAGTGAAATAGGTAAAATGTTAAATTTCAATCCCAGCATTTTACAACGTAAGAAAATAACTGAGCGTGTGCGAAGCAAAATAGCGGCGTTAATTGAAACCTTTATCGAAGGCATGGGCGGGGTTGTGTAGTTTAGAGGAAAATATATATAATACTTAAACTGATCATTAATAAAAAAACATCATGAATAAACAGAAAATTGCCAATGTACCCACCAATATCATTACGG
>JAYQWJ020000085.1:0-4354 GCA_035829175.2 Candidatus Albibeggiatoa psychrophila | reverse complement strand
CACTTGAAAACCGCTGTGAGCAGTTGCGAAATAATAAATTTGTGCTGTGCAGCAAAAAAAATCAACTGGTATTATTTGTGGTTTTTATGAGGTTTGATTCATTTTAAAACCGCAATGATACAAACATAGAAAATTTGTTTTTAATTAAAACCTGTCATAAAGAGAACTTAATATCAGCCAGTTATATTTTTTAGCGAAATTTAATCTCATTGTGTTTTGAATAATGCACAAAAATCGCTACACTTGACAGTAATTCAAACAGATTTATATAGGAATAAATATCATGAAACTTGCCTATTTTACCAAGTTACTCTTATTTAGTTTATTGATTGGTTTGCAATGCAGCTTACAAATTGCCCAAGCAGCCGATATTATCCCCATCACCTTGCCAAAAGATTTACCTGTTTCTGCCACAAATCCTTATGTACTCGATCTTGACCAAGCGGTTGTCAGCCCAAATGGCAATTTTCTGAGCCAAGACCATGCTCTGCGCTTTGATATGGGTGCAACAACAAGTACCACGGGCAGTTTATTTGTGCGCATTCGGTTTACGGAAGAAATTGTATGGAACGCAGACAATGCGGTATTGTTATTTGAAGAAGGCAATCAGCCCAATTTATCAACGGGTACGCAAGATTTAAATGCTAATAATATTTTAGAAGTTTTGCAGATTGGTTCATTAATCGATATTCTAAATCAAAACATCTTGGTTTTTAGAATAGATACGCCGCCGATTAATTCAAATACAAAGCTGATTTTATCGACCGCCAATCCTGATTATAGTGTTGAAAATGGTCGAATTACCAATACCGCCGCTCATCCGATTTTATCTATTATTGATACGTCAAAATCTGCTCAAGTTAATTATTCTGTTCACGATACGGAAACCAATGCGAGAGATGGGACAAATCCATTGTATAGCGATGTTGATATTTTACTGATTGATTTTGTGCAGCAATTTGATTTCTCAATTACCCAAGCGGCAACTTCGGTATTAGATTCAACCACGAGTCCAGCGAATAGTTTATTTATTGATGAAGGTGTCGCTCAAGATGCACTCACGAGCAATAGCGATACAGATGCAACATTGTCTGCCGCCAATTATTTATGGGTTAACAATGCAAGTCAGATTGAAGACCCTATCAATTTAGTGCCCAATGATATTGTGCTGCTCAATGTGTTTGGCAATATGAATACGCTGTCACAAGTATTTGTGGAATTTGATAATAGTGGATTGACCACGGCGGGCATAAGTTCGACATTGAGTCTGAGTCCTGAGTTGGCAACAATCCAATTTTCGGGCGATAAATTCCCCACTACAACCCGTGAAGATAATATTGCAATTGAAATTTCTGGCGAGCAAGCTTTACAAGTTGGCGATTATTCTGTCAATGCTAAATTGTTGTTATCGCAAGGAAATGGTCAAAGTATTGCGGTTATGGATAAAATAGTTGATAAAGCCTTTTCCTTTCTTGACCAACAAAATCCTATTTTCAGTTCGCAACCGATTCCAAATAGTAATATCGAAATAGTCGGGCAGTTGAATGCAACAACATCTACACAAATTCAATTTACCAATCAGGGCGCGTTACCACTTGATATTCGATTGGTATCACAACCCGCAGGAGAATTCAGTTTTATCAATAACTACTCGACACAATTGGCGGTTGGCGAAAGCAATAGTTTTGCCGTGCAATGTATTCCTTCTAGCATCGCAGGCACGCAATTGAATTTGCAATTTACAACAAATAGTCCTAGCCAAGAATTAATTAATTACAGCTTACAATGTCGCACTCAAACCCAAGCTGAACCTGAGATTGAAATTACAGCAAATGGGGTTTTAATTGAAAGCGGTCAAAATGAAGTCGACTTTGGCACGATTTTCCAAGGTGAACCCAAAGTCATTAAAATGACGATTCGCAATATTGGCAGCGATACTTTAACTTTGGACAATCCGACGATTCCGACAGGTTTTAGTTTAGGTTTTGGGCAAGTGATACCAAGCCAATTGCCGTCGATTGTTCAGGACACACAACATTACACAACATCGTTTGATTTGATTTTAACGGGTAGTTTGTTAGGTGAATTCAAACCTGTGTTTAGCTTAATCAATAATGACCGTGATGAAAATCCTTATCTGATGACCTTGCGCGGTAAAGTTAAATCTAAACCCGTAGAACCGCCCGTCGTTGAAAATCCCGATACGCCGACTGTGATACCAATAACATCGATTACGCCCAGTATTAGCAATGGTGGCAAGGTGATTGGTACAGCCAATAATGCAGGCAATGTCGCCCGTGATATTAATATTCAGTCAAATGGCAGTGTTTCAGGAGGATATTTAGCGGGGGATATTAGCAATCAAGGCTTAATCGCCAATTTAACCATTAACCCCGATACGACCGTTGAAGGTGGCAAAATCAGTTCTGTGGTTTACAATTTTGGCACGGTTTGTAATGCAGAGATCACTAATTATTCGGAACTCATTGGCGGTAATTTATGCGATGTGATTCAAAACTTTGGCACATTAACCGATGTCAATTTACTGGATGGTGCGCAAGTTTCAGGTGGATTATTAAGCAATATTATTTTCAGCCAAGGCACGGTGTGTGATGTTGAATTGGATGATGATACCCGTTTAATTGGTGGTCAAATCAGTTGCATTTTAACAGGTCAAGCCCGCTCGCCCGCTACCATTGCCCAAGCGGAGATTTTAGAAAATTCTCAATTGAAAAATGTGTGTATTACGCCCAGCGTGACATTTGCAGAAGGTGTTGAATTGAGTGGGAAAATCCAGTTGCCCAAAAGCTATGACTATCCAGATATGCAGGATTATTGCATTTTAGCTGAATTTCTTCCTGAATATAACGCGCGAGATTTGCTCGGTATTGACCCTGAAGCATTGAGTATTTTCTTAGATGCCGATTTGCAGCAAATTCCAGCCGAGGCAATGTCGAACTTCACGCCTGAACAAATGCGTTTTATTCCTGAAAAAACCTTAGATGCTTTGAGCGTAGAACAGTTTGAGACGATTCCATTACAAAGCTTTGCAGGTTTGACGGCGGAAAATATGGGGGGCTTAACAGGTAATCTTATTGGGCATATTACACCTGAACATATTGCGGTCATGAAGGAAACTGAAATTGCCAATCTCAACTCTTGGGGAACAAGCAAATATTTGACGAATTTTGACTCAGAGCTTGTGCCATTGGATGTTGCTCAGCGATTTTTAAAACAAGATTGGTCAATGGATGAAAATGGTCTGCTCACAGTGCCAGCCGATACGCCAATTAATTTAGCCAGTTTCAAATTGCCTGAAGCATTTCCGCAACAAGTGACGATTGATTATGATTTTCCTGATTTTGCTAAAGGATTTGGTCTTGGTGGTCGCGGTACTCCTATTTTGAATGAAATGAATCAAGCTTTAAGCGAACTGAATAATCCGCAAGGCATTCGTCGGATTCAACAAAGTAAAGATGGCTTGGTGATTATGATTGATAGCGAAGGGCTGCAACGTTCATTTATTCCTGATATTGATGGTCAACTACAGCTTAATGTCGATGCGCCAGCAGGTCTGATATTGGATGCGGAAACAGGTAAATTATTAGTGACAACCACCGCTCAACAACAATTTAGTTTTATTCCTGCGCCTAAAGATTATTTTCTACTCGGTGAGACACTTGGCGAAAATAATGCGGCTCGTTGTTATGATAAAGGCGATGTATTATTAGAAATCACAATCAATGGTCGTAAGACTCCTGTTGTGGCGACATTTGGTTCAGATATTAGTCGTGATACAGGTGATGTGGGTGTTTATTTACCCGATGATAATACACCCGTCATTCGGCGTAATTTACGTGCACCAATTCGTGAAGGGAGAGTTGTATTTTCTGATGGTACAGCGCAAAATATTTATCCTGCGGTATTATTCCCAGAAACGTTTATTAGTTTGGCAACTCAAATTGAAGGGGTTGAAAACGTTATATTAAATGTTGATGGTACGTTTGGCTTAAGCTTTTTCGGTTTGGTTTACACGCTATTGCCGACCTTTAATACAACAACGCAAACCCTAGGGGTTGGTGAACGTATAGCACCTAGTTTAATCTCAAACCCAGATAGCAGTGTTGCGTATCAGGTGCAAGATGGTGATTTATTGGTCACAACCCAAGTTGTCATTAGTCTTCTTTAAAGTCTTCTTTAAAAAGCTTAGGATGTTGGAACAACACACTGGTCTCAATATGGCGGGTGTGTTTGATGGATTTCTCAACATTCTATTTTTCCCATACGATATTTTAGACAGATTTAGATTTTTACTTAAGTCTTTAAAAAATGCTGACAGCCGTGTTATTCTAGC
>JAYQWJ020000084.1:0-3376 GCA_035829175.2 Candidatus Albibeggiatoa psychrophila | reverse complement strand
GGCTTGTTTTATTGTGGAATTTATTGCGGTTTAACTAGTCAACAGGAGTGCAATATGCTGCTTGAGCAAGATAAATTTTGCACTCCTTAACAAACTTAAATTATTTAAACTTTAAGCTGCTTTAGGCAATTCAGGTAATAATAAATCGTTTAAATCTTGCTCTGCATCGCCTGTCAAATGCAAATTAAATTGTTCGACTAGGAAATTTAAAATCGCTTCATTCACAAATTGTGGCGGTTTAGGGCCAATATAAACGTCCTTAATGCCCAAGCTGAACAATGCCAATAAAATAATCACGGCTTTTTGTTCTAACCAACTCAAGACAATGGCAATCGGTAAATCATTCACCGCCACACCCAGCGCATCGCCCAATGCTAAAGCAATATGTACTGCACCGTTGCTGTCGTTACATTGTCCCAAATCTAAATAACGTGGAATACCTGTACCCGGAATTGTGCCGAAATCAACGTCATTAAAGCGGAACTTGCCACAACTACTGGTAATGATAACCACATCTTTAGGCAGTTTTAACGCCATGTCCCGGTAATAATCACCTTCTTTGCCCGGCCCGTCACAACCTGCAATCACGAAGAATTGGCGAATTTTGCCCGTTTTCACCGCATCTAAAATTTGTGGGGCTAAACTTAAAATCGTTTTGTAATGATGACCCGTTGTCAATTGTGCGTCGCTATTAAAATCTTCCACACAAGGCAAACTCAAAGCTTTTTCAATCACAGCACTAAAATCATCATTTTCAATTGGAACAGCTTTTTCTGTACCGACCATTTTATAAGTGAATAAACGGTTGCCATAAGTGCGCTTATCTTTAATTGGCACAATACAATTTGTACTCATGACGATTGCGCCTTGCCATTTTTCAAATAACTTGTCTTGGTCGTGCCACGCGCCACCGATATTGCCTTTTAAGTGCGAATATTTGCGTAATTCTGGATAAGCATGACCCGGTAGCATTTCTGAGTGAGTATAAATATTAATACCTTTGCCATCAGTCGCTTGCAATAATTTATGCAACATATCCAAGTTATGTCCAGACACTAAAATTGCTTTGCCTTCAGCCTTATTTTGGGAAATCTGAATAGGGGTTGGAATACCAAGATGTTGGGTGTGGGCATCACTCAATAAATCCATAACCGCAACGCCTGCTTGCCCAATTTTCATAAGTTGTGCAATATGCTGGTCAAAATTAAAATTGACATTTGTCATGGTAAAATACAAGGTTTCTGAAACAACATCATCAACAGCAAGTGTGTCGGCTTCAAGTTCACGCGCATGTTCACGATAAGCCGCCAAGCCTTTTAAACCAAAAATCATAAGGTCTTGTAAACGCGCTAAATTCTCATCTTTACCACATGTGCCTAAAGTCTGATTTTTAGAACCACAACCATTTTCAGCACTCATTTCACATTGATAACAAAACATTGCAGGAGCTTCTTGTTTCATAATTTACACTTCACTAATAAGGGAATATACGATTGTAGTTTACTAGCCTTTACCATAGCTTAGTTTGATATAAATCAAATTTAACTGGCTACTCTCTCTATTATCCAAATAAGCCCTGTTTTTTTTATTAAATGAATACTGACAGACATAAATGGAATGTGGTTTCAATAACAGTAATCACAAGCAGACTGCTGAGGAAAAATTTGATATTGAATTAGTTGGGGAAATATAGAAAGGATTTGAAATGGTAGCTCTGTAAAATAATGATACTGAATTTAAAAGTACCTATAAATTACAGCTCTACCATAAAGATTAGATTTATCCGCGTCGCCACGTTGTTGTACCAGAACTGTCTTCTAGTGTGATACCTTGGTCTTTTAACTCATCTCGAATACGGTCGGCTTCAGCCCAATTCTTATCCGCTCGAGCGGCATTACGTTGTGCAATCAGACTGTCAATTTCATCGGCACTTAGCTTAATTTTGCCCCCAGATTGTTGCAAAAATCGCTCTGGATCGGATTGTAATAAACCTAAAATACGGCTGAGATGTCGTAGTTCACCTGCAAGCAAGGTCGCTTTTTTAATATTTTTATCACGGATTTTGTTAATATCACGCGCCAAATCAAACAAGACAGCAAGCGCATCCGCAGTATTAAAATCATCATCCATGGCTTCATGAAAACGTTCATAATAACCGTTATCATCATCAGATTCTTCAGAGACAGGTAAACCGCGTAATGTGGTATATAAGCGTGTTAATGCTTGTTGAGCATTGTCCAAATGTTGGTCAGAGTAGTTTAAGGGGCTGCGATAATGACTGCTTAAAATAAAATAACGCACCACTTCAGGCTCATACTTTTCCAACACGTCACGCACGGTAAAAAAATTGCCTAGCGATTTAGACATTTTCTCTTCATTTACACGTACAAAGCCATTGTGTACCCAATAATTAACATAAGTTTCACCTGTCGCGCCTTCAGATTGGGCGATTTCATTTTCATGATGGGGGAATTGTAAATCCGCGCCACCGCCATGAATATCAAAATGGTTGCCTAAGCTAGAAGTCGACATTGCAGAACATTCAATATGCCAACCGGGGCGACCTTGCCCCCAAGGTGATTCCCAGCTTGGTTCGTCAGGTTTTGCGGTTTTCCACAAGACAAAATCGAGCGGGTCTTGTTTATAACTATCAACCCCAACTCGCTCGCCTGCACGCAAATCATCCAGTTTTTTACCTGATAACTTACCGTAGCCTTCAAATTTACTGACAGCGTAATACACATCACCATTTTCCGCATGATACGCATAACCATTGTCAAATAATTTTTGGATCAATTTTATAATATCATCAATACTATCAGTTGCTTTAGGCTCGCTAGTGGGCGGCAATACACCTAATGAAGCGGAGTCTTCGTGCATGGCTTGGATAAAACGTGAGGTGAGTCTATGAAAATCTTCGCCGTTTTCATTCGCACGTTGAATAATTTTGTCATCAATATCGGTGATATTTCGGATATAGTTGACTTCATAACCAATTTCACGCAGATAACGCACAATGGTGTCAAATACAACCATAACTCGCGCATGTCCAATATGGCAATAATCGTATACGGTCATGCCGCACACATACATATTGACTTTGCCTTCATGAATGGGTTTAAAAATTTCTTTTTGATTATGTAAACTGTTGTAGATGCTCAACATGGCTTTGCTATTAAAATGTACTGTAAAATGAGCAGTGTAGCAGAAAGTGGTTTGAAAATCTGATTTTCTTCATTAGTTGACTAAATCCTATTTATCCGTTGGTTTTATTTTATAAATCATGAATAATAAATTAAGCTAAACTTAAGTGCTTGAACTTATCGCAATCATTTACGATTTAACTC
This sequence comes from Candidatus Albibeggiatoa psychrophila, assembly GCA_035829175.2. Classification (GTDB taxonomy): domain Bacteria; phylum Pseudomonadota; class Gammaproteobacteria; order Beggiatoales; family Beggiatoaceae; genus Albibeggiatoa; species Albibeggiatoa psychrophila. The sequence goes on along the minus strand of JAYQWJ020000084.1, from coordinate 29 downwards.
AATCTGTTATCATAAAATCATTAACATAT
>JAYQWJ020000083.1:0-2913 GCA_035829175.2 Candidatus Albibeggiatoa psychrophila | reverse complement strand
AAGTAATCATATTTTTTGGAACAGCACGACTGACTTTTGTTCAAAAAAGAGGGTTGAACTCATGTTCAAACAAATATCACTATTTATACTATTATTCTTTGTTTTTTACGGCAATGTTTTCGCTGAAGATGCTGAAGAAGTCAAAGAATTGATATTTTATAACTGGACAGCCTACATCGATGAAGACACCATCAAAGAATTTGAGCAAAAATTCAATGCTAAGGTAAAACAAGCTTATTTCCAATTTCCAGAACAACGCGATGAGACGATGCTGAGAAAAAAAGGCAAAGGTTATGATGTTATTCTGCTCTCTGGAACTTATGTCGAAACTTATTATAATCGGGGTTGGTTATTAGAATTGGGCAAAGAGAAAGTACCCAATCTACAACATGTGGATGAGCGGTGGCTAAACTATTGGCCAAAAACAGAAAATTATGCAGTGCCTTATCTTTGGGGGACAACAGGCATTATTTATCGTAGTGATATGGTCAAAGAAGAAATTACCAGTTGGAAGCAATTTTACCAACCTGCGGAATATTTAAAAGGTAAAATCATGGTGTTAAATCTACACCAAGCGGCGATTGGTCTTGCATTAAAATCATTGGGTTATTCTTTTAACAGTGAAAATATGAAAGAATTGAAGGAAGTACAAACATTATTGCTTGCCCAAAAACCTTATGTACAAGTTTATGGTGTTTTTAAAACCGATGCGGAATCAGGCATTGTGACAGGTGATACATGGATGGGGCAAACTTGGAATGGGGATGCTTTATTATTGCAAGAACAAGAGCCTACGCTGCGTTATGTTGTACCAAAAGAAGGTGGCGAAATTTGGGCAGATTATCTTGTGGTTTCCAGCCAATCAAAGCAGCCTGAGTTAGCTGTACAATTTGTCAATTTTTTGCAAGAACCTGAAAATAATGCGCGTTGTGCTGAAGAGCTTGCATTTGCCGCAACCAATACTAAAGCAAAACAATTTTTATCCGCAGAACACCTGAATAATCCTATTATTTATCCAGCGCAAGATATTTTAGATAAATCTGAAGTGGAGAGAGTGCCTTCACCGCGTGTATCGCGTAAATTAGTCATGATATGGTCTAAACTCATTGCCAATAAATAGATGATTTACCTTGTTACTCAGAATCAAAATTCTTCTTGTTTTAGTACCACTGGTTATCTTGCCATTACTCGGTGTAGGTTGGATCGCTTTTGATAAACTAAAATCCACTCATGAACATGCTGTGTTTCACCAGATGAATACTTTGTTAAATCAGGTAGAAGTCAGTGTTGATTCGCATAAAACAACTGCACTTGCCAATATTGAATTATTTGCAGGCTCAAACTTATTAAAAACCTATTTATTTACCCCTGCTTCGGAACGTTATGTGTTTGGCTTATTACCTGTCATGAAGTTATTTGCCAGTTACAATCAAGCTTATCCCGATTATTACGAAATTCGCTTATTGTTATTAGATGGATATGAAGACGCTCGCTTTACCCCCGATGACCTGCCTAATAAATTCGAGGATGAGAGTGAAACAGATTATTTTAAACGGCTGCAAGCCAATAGCAGTGCTACAAATTTTTCTGAATATTTAAAAAATCCTGATGACAACAAAACCGTATTATTCGTTGCCAAACCTTTGTATTTTATTGATCCGATACATGAAGACAGCACCGCCACAAAACCCTCCTTACGCGGCTATTTTGCGATTACCATTACTTTAGATTTTATGCAGCAGCAAGCGGATAGTATTCATATTGGTAATAATGGATACCTGTTTTTCACGGATGCCAATGGTCGCATTGTATTTGGTTCTGGCACTTTTCCAGCGGGGTTTGAATTACCGCCTAAACTCTTTAATGCACTGCGAAAACAACCTGATATCCAGCAATTGAGTGAGATAAATAATCAAAATTTCATATTTCAGGCGCGGCAGCTAGATGATAATTTAATGTTATTTGCTGGTTTACCGCAGCAGGAATTACTTAATGAAGCCCAGTCTTTAGGTCTTATTGTTATCGGTATTTTACTCATTGCCATTTTTATCACCGTCGCTTTATTGTTTGCAGTATTGAATTATTTTGTAATTATCCCATTGAAAGAATTAGGAAAAGCCGCAGAAAGTATAGAAGCAGGCGCATTTGATATAGATTTAAATGGATATAGAAAAGATGAGATTGGTTTACTAGCCAGACAATTTCAAACTATGGCAAAAAGTTTATACGAAAGCCAAAAACAGACAGATCAAGCACAATACAATTTACAAATGTTCAATCAAGAACTAGAGCAACATGTACAACAACGGACTTTGGAATTGGAATCGGTCAATGAAGATTTAATGCAGCTAAATCAAGAAAAAAATGAGTTTTTAGGCATTGCCGCACACGATTTAAAAAATCCACTGCAAGCGATTCAAGGTTCAGCAGAATTAATTACCATGATGTCGGATGACGACGATACAGAGTTGCTTGAATTTGCAAATATGATTAGTGAAAGTTCGGAACGGATGTTTGCGTTGATTACCAATTTATTGGATGTAAACGCGATTGAGTCTGGGAAAATTCAAATTCATGTAGAAGATGTCAATATTTTGCCTCTTTTACAGCGCGTGGTGAATGAATATACACATAAGGCTCAGCTTAAAAATATCGTGGTGAACTTTAACGCACAACAGGCACTTTATCTTGCGCGTGTCGATGAAAGTACTGCATATCAAATCTTGGATAATTTAATTTCTAACGCGGTGAAATATTCGCCATTTGACAAACAAATTCATATTCAAATTAAACAACAAATTGGAAAAATTAGAGTAGAAATACACGATGAAGGTGCAGGTTTAAGCAAAGAAGATCACGCCCAATTATTTGGTAAATTTACCCGTCTTTCAACAAGACCAACAGGTGATGAAC
>JAYQWJ020000082.1:0-10640 GCA_035829175.2 Candidatus Albibeggiatoa psychrophila | reverse complement strand
TTTTTCCTTTCAATATTAAGGTATTTATAGCTCATAGAATTTTGTTATAGCTGTTACCAACAAATTACCAGCCGCTACAATAGATACTCCAGATACTCCCTAGGGCAATTGCATTAAAAAGATATTGACAAAGCCTTGTAATAATGTATTTAGTAGAACTATTTGGTAATTAAGAAATGATGGAACAAATAGCAACCACATCAATAAGAGAACACTCCAAACCACTCCACTATTGATAAACTATCCATTTAGAAAACACCTGTTTGATTTAAATGCCTTTCTATGAGCTTAACCATAAATCTACACATATCTCTACCAATAACTATATAATATAACTCACATAAACAAACCAATATTTAACTAATACGAATAGCTACGACCCCTTGGCAAAAACAAGTAACTAAGCAAAATATAATGACAATTGTTTAGCACTTTTTCCGTATTTTAAATAATGGAATAAAACAAATTTACTATGGCTATAAATAATGACACAGCCTACCCAGTTTGAACAGGAAGAAAACTCAACCAATTCTTCTTCGCCTTACGTGCCCTTACGTTATACGCTCATGGGAGCATTTTTATTGCTCATTATTCCCATTTTGATAGCAATGTCTGTATTTGACTATCTTAATGCGAAATACGATTTAGAAAATGCCTATCAATTATTACAAAAACAAACTGAAAACAATATCTTAAATGCAATTCGTCTGGTCGATAGTGGCTACAGTGTTTTAGACCAATTCTTAAGCCACGACATGCAAGCCAAATTTAAACCTTTTATTCAAGCTTATAAAAAAGCAGGTAATGACCCCTCAAAAATGGATTTAGAAGAAATAAAAAATCAGCTTGGGGGCAAAATGGATTTATATTTAATTAATCGTGAAGGCATTGTTGAATATACAACTTATCTAAAAGACTTAAATTTAAACTTTAAAGAAAAAACCCCTGAATTTTATAAAATACTACAAGAAATTTTTGCCACAGGTCGATTTGTGGATGGGGATTTTGGTACAGAAGCTCGAACGGGTGTGTTTCGTAAATACGCCTACATGCCAACGCCAGATAGAAAATATGTATTAGAGTTTGGACTGGTTTCTGGTGAATTTTCGCGTTTAATTGGAGAATTGGATTTAACTAAGATTACTTCACGATTACGCACTATCAATCCAACTTTAGACAAAGTGCGTATTTTCAGCCAGCATGGGCATGTCATTGGTTCGGAAAAATCAATACAAGCTTCTGAAAAAATAGTAGAAATCGTTAAAAATGTTTATGGTACGAAAACGCCTTTTGAATATTACAATCCCAAATATAAATCACTAACACGTTACCTATTTTTGAATTTAAAAAAAGACAACACCCCATCTGATCCAAGCAAAGTCATTGAATTAACTTATAATACGAAATTGGTTGATCAAGGTTTAGAACGAATTGCAACATTTCATACTTTTTTAGGAATTATTGCCATATTACTGAGCATTTTATTCACATTTTTCATTTCAGCATGGATTACTTATCCGATTCGACGTATTGTGCACAGTGTCAATTTAATCGCGCAGGGTGATTTATACCATCCTATTGAAGTTAAAACAAATAATGAACTAAAATTGCTTAAACAAAGTATTACAATTATGGTTAATAACCTGCTTAAATACATGAAACAGGTTGAGCATCAAAATGAAAACTTAAAAGAATTAGACCGTTTAAAAGATGATTTTTTATCCAATACTTCCCACGAATTACGCACGCCTATCAACGGCATTATTGGTATTGCAGAATCCATGTTAGATGGGGTCGCAGGCAAATTACCAGCTAAAGCAGTTGAAAATTTATCTATGATAGTTTTCAGTGGGCGCAGACTTGCAAATTTAGTCAATGATATTTTAGATTTTTCAAAACTTAAACACAAAAGTATTGCTTTACAAATCAGACCAATAGAAGTCAAAGTATTAATTGATGTTGTTATTATTCTATCAAAACCGCTGATTGGCAAAAAACCGATAGAATTAATCAATAGTATTGAACAAGATATTATTGTCGATGCGGATGAAAATCGGATTCAGCAAATCTTACATAATTTGATTGGTAATGCCATTAAGTTTACTGACAGCGGTACAATCGATGTGTCGGCTTCGCAATTTAGTGAAGGCTGGTTGATGATTTCTGTCACTGATTCAGGGATGGGTATTCCGCGTGAAAAATTGACCAATGTATTTAATCCATTTGAGCAAGCTGATGGTTCAGTTTCGCGTGAATTTGGTGGTACAGGTTTGGGACTTTCCATTACAAAACAATTGGTTGAGTTGCATGGTGGTGAAATTCGGATGCAATCAACAGAAGGGACTGGTACACGGGTTAGTTTTACATTACCGCTATCAACAACAGATACAGCAGAACATGGTGGTGAAACAGAAGCTTTATTAGAACGCCTGCGAGAACCGACAGCAAAACCACCCGCATTAAGCTCTGGCATTATAGATGCGGATTCGGAAAAAATAGAAGAGCCTGCTATTTTCTTGGATGAAGATACACAAGAAATTCAACAAATTAAGATCGATGGCAGGTTCAGCGTATTAATTGTTGATGATGACCCTGTTAATTTACAAGTCTTGGAAAATCAATTAACTATTGAAAATTATTCAGTGACACGGGCTTTAAATGGTCCTGAAGCATTAGAAATAATTGATAAAGAAAAATTTGCTGTGGTGCTATTAGACATTATGATGCCGAAAATGTCAGGTTTTGAAGTTTGTCGGGTTATTCGAGATCGTTATCCCGTCAACCAATTACCCATTATTATGTTGACCGCAAAGAATCAAGTATCTGATTTAGTTCAAGGTTTAGAATCTGGCGCAAATGATTATTTAACAAAACCCTTTTCAAAAGGTGAATTGCTGGCACGTATTAAAACGCATATTCAGTTATCCAGAATTAATATTGCTTACAGTCATTTTGTACCATTAGAATTTTTACAACTACTTGAAAAAGAAAGTATTGTTGATGTACGTTTAGGCGATCACGTTCAGAAAAATATGACGGTCTTATTTGCAGATATTCGCTCATTTACCACATTATCCGAAAGTTTAACCCCAAAAGAAAATTTTGATTTCATTAATGAATATTTAGGTCGTGTTAGTCCTCAAATTCGGAAATACAATGGTTTTATCGACAAATATATTGGCGATGCGATCATGGCGTTATTCCCTGAGTCTGTTGATTCTGCCGTGGATGCTGCGATTGCGATTTTGAAACATCTGGAAATTTTGAATGCAGAACGGGTTCAACGTGGACAAAAAGCCATTAAAATCGGGGTTGGAATGCATGTTGGTTCATTGATGCTGGGGACGATTGGTGAAGAGAAACGCATGGAAGGTACGGTGATTTCTGATGCGGTGAATTTAGCTTCACGTTTAGAAGGTTTGACCAAATTGTATGGTGTGCCGATTTTAATTAGCCACGATATTTTACAAAATATGAAAGACCCTGATAAACATTTTTATCGTTTCTTAGGCAAAGTAAGAGTTAAAGGAAAAAATGAGCCAGTTCAAGTATTTGAGTTGATTGATGCTGAACCTGACCGCGATATTCGAGAAGGCAAGGTCACACTTGAGCCAGAGTTTAATGCGGCGTTGGGCTTATATTATAAAGGCAATTTTGCTCATGCTACCCCACTATTTGAGCATATTTTATCTGTTTTGCCAGAAGATAAGGCCGCAGAATTCTATTTAGGGCGTTGTCATCATTATGTCGAAGTGGGTACACCCGAAGGCTGGGAAGGTATTGAAGCATTGACCCAAAAATAAACTTTAGAATATGCCTAAAATATTGATACTAAAATATAAATTTTCAACTTTCTTTCGAGTAATAAGTTATGACTACCACTACTGAAATACGAATACCAAAACTTTCAGATTGTTCAATTATTGAATGCTTCAAAAAATAAGGTTTCTGGTTTTTAATTGATTGATTTTTAAGGAATTAAATTTTAATGCGATTGCCCTATATGGAACTACTATATCTATTGTGCTTTGGTATACTTGGGCTAGGTAGTTACGATTAATTTACTAAATCTTCAACTCTCCCAATTTATTTCTTGAAAAGGAAACCATAAACATGCCTCACGTCCCTCAAATTAAAATCCCAGCCACTTACATGCGTGGTGGCACAAGCAAAGGCGTATTTTTTAACCTAACCGACTTACCCGAAGCAGCACAAGTTGCAGGTAAAGCCCGTGATAACTTATTACTACGTGTCATCGGCAGCCCTGATCCTTATGGCAAACACACTGACGGCATGGGTGGCGCGACTTCCAGCACCAGTAAAACCGTGATTCTTGCCAAAAGTGACAAACCCGACCACGATGTTGACTACTTATTCGGACAAGTGGCAATTGATAAAGCATTCGTAGACTGGAGCGGCAACTGTGGAAATTTAACCGCTGCCGTGGGGTCATTTGCAATTTCCAGTGGCTTAGTTGATGCGGCGCGTATTCCTGAAAATGGAGTCGTGATTGTGCGTATTTGGCAAGTCAACATCAAAAAAACCATTATTGCCCATGTCCCTATCACCAATGGTGAAGTGCAAGAAACGGGTGATTTTGAATTAGACGGCGTGACATTCCCTGCCGCTGAAGTACAAGTTGAATTCCTAGACCCTTCTGATGGCGATGGCGCGATGTTCCCAACAGGTAATTTAGTGGATGATTTAGAAGTACCGGGCATTGGCACATTCAAAGCCACCATGATTAGCGCGGGGATTCCAACCATCTTTTTAAATGCGGATGAAATCGGCTATACAGGTACAGAATTACAAGAAGCAATTAATGGTGATCCTGCGGCATTGGAACGCTTTGAAACCATTCGTGCTTACGGCGCATTACGCATGGGCTTAATCAGTGATGTCAAACAAGCCGCCAACCGTCAACACACACCCAAAGTAGCATTTGTAGCGAAACCTGTTGCCTATGCAGCATCCAGTGGTAAACAAATCACAACAGATGACATTGATATTAATGTACGCGCTTTATCAATGGGAAAATTACATCATGCGATGATGGGAACAGCCGCCGTTGCGATTGGGACAGCCGCCGCAATTCCCGGAACATTAGTTAATCTTGCTGCGGGTGGTGGGGAACGTAAAGCGGTGTGCTTCGGACATCCATCAGGCACATTACGTGTTGGTGCAGAAGCCAGTCAAATAGACGGTGAATGGGCAGTCAATAAAGCGATTATGAGCCGAAGTGCGCGGGTATTGATGGAAGGAACAGTGCGTATTCCGGGAGATGCGCTCTCAATCATTGAAGCCAAATAATAGAAGAAATTCACATTGAGCAGGTAAATTCTCAAAAAATCTTTTTACCAAGAAAACAAGAAAAATTGTTGGTGATTTTTATAAATTAAAAAAAAGCATGTTTTAAGAAATCATTTCCACTTGATTGGATTTGCATAAAAGTTAAAATATTGCCAATATATAATTATATTTTTCTGATTTGTAAAAAGATTTTTTGCTTTCTATTTCTGTTCAATGTGAGTTGATGATAAAAACACCTATTTTATCAACTTAATAGAGAAAACAAGCCTAAGAGAAATTTTCATTATTCTAATGACTTGCTTTCGTATCTCAAATTATAAGGTTTGTGAAGCAAAATCGGCTAAACGAGACCGCTCACCACGTTGCAATGTGACGTGACCGCTGTGTTCCCATTGCTTAAACCGATCAACCACATAAGTTAAACCCGAACTGGTTTCAGTCAAATAGGGCGTATCAATTTGCGCAACATTACCAAGACAAATAATTTTTGAACCGGGCCCCGCTCGGGTGATAAATGTTTTCATCTGTTTCGGGGTTAAATTCTGCGCTTCATCCAAAATAATATAACGATTTAAAAAAGTACGACCACGCATAAAATTCAATGAACGCACCTTGATTTTGTTATGTAATAAATCCGCCGTGGCAGCACGTCCCCAATCTCCACCTTCCTGAGTTGTTGGGGCAAGCACTTCCAAATTATCAACCAATGCCCCCATCCAAGGCGTCATTTTTTCTTCTTCTGTGCCGGGTAAAAAGCCAATATCTTCACCAACAGGAATCGTGACTCGTGTGACAATAATTTCTCGGTATAAAGATTGATCCAAAGTCTGTGCTAAGCCTGCTGCCAATGCCAATAGCGTTTTACCCGTGCCCGCAGGACCTACCAAAGTGACAAAATCAACATTAGGATCAGTGAGTAAATTCAATGCAAAATTTTGCTCTAAATTACGCGCATTAATTCCCCAGACACTGTTTTTTTCCATGCTGAAATCTTGAGCTAATTCTATAGTTGCATCATCTTCAGCACATTCACGCACAATCGCGCTAAACTGAGTTTCATCTTCTGTATATAAGAATTGATTCGTATGCCATTGTTTTATCGCAGGCCCTTTGACTTTATAAAAAGTGCGACCTTCTTGTTTCCAAGAGTCTAGCGATTTACTGTGCTGTTCCCAAAAATCAGGCTCTAAACTTGCCATACCTGTATAAAATAAATCCATGTCATCCAAGGTTTTATCACTGGTATAGTCTTCTGCATGAATCGCAAGAACATGGGCTTTGATTCGCATATTGATGTCTTTCGATACTAATGTGACATCTTGAAATTGCCCTTTCTGCTTTAACGTAATCGCTGTACTTAATAGAGTGTTATCAGGCTTATTGCCCGGTAATGAACGGATTAAATCAGATTCAGGTAAATATTCCGTTTGAAAATAAAGGCGACCTGCCTCAGTTTGCTCATTCGAAGTGGGTAAGGCGACACCATCCGCTAGGTTATCCACCGAACTTATCAAATCATCTAAAAATCGACTGACTTGACGCACGTTGCGCGACACTTCCGACATTCCTTTTTTAGCTGCATCAAGTTCTTCTAAAACAATCATTGGTAGATAAATGGCATGTTCTTGAAAGCGAAAAATGGCGGTCGGATCGTGCATTAACACATTAGTGTCTAAAATAAAAAGACGTTTTTGCATATTGTTCTATATAAAAGCAAGGAGTAGTAAATGTGAGAATGACATTCTAGTGAATATAGGCGTAAGATTTCAATCTAAAATGGTTAAGAAAGTGAAATTTTATTGCAAAATATGAGCGTGTTGTGTGGCTATTTTGAATATTGTTCTAAAAACAGTTTTTTCAAAGAAGTATTAAGCGAAATAAAATCGCCGAATTATGGCCAACGGATAAAAGGGGATGGACGCTTATCAGTGTTATAAGTTAAATAAAGTAAAACCTGCTGCATATAATTACTTAAGGTTTCACCTAGACGTAACAAATTTGCATTGAGTTTACCTGATAGCAAAATCGAAACGAATTGATACAAAATAATAGCGCATAGCAATAGTACAATTAAACACGACATGGTCGTCAATAACAGCATGACAAAAGCGCGTTTCCACGTTTGTTCGTCAGTTATATGTTTTTTCATTATGTTCATGGCAACCAAATTAGTGAGCACATCCTTGTGCTTGAATTCCATTATTTTGCTTTCATAAGCTCTAACATTTCTTTTAAAGTGGCTTCGATGTTCTGCATACTTTGCTCCATCTTCGCATGATGGTCTAACTTAGACTGCATCATTTCCTTTTTCATCCCATATTTTTTCATATTGCAATGTTCGCCTTTATTCATTTTAGGCGTAGGAGAATAGTTGTAACTTGGCTCAGGTGCATAACCGCCATAAGGTGCTGGTGGATAATGTTGTGGCGCATAGCCGCCTTTATAACCATTCATACCGCCCATGCCGTACATGTTATACATCTGTTCACGATATTGTTGTGCAGCTTCCATTCGGTCTTGCATCATCTGCTTCCATTCTTCCTCAGACATTTGAGGTTGAAGCGCAGGGGCTGTTTGTGCAGTTGGGATGTCTTGGTGCATGAGTTGTTGCATTTCTTGATGATGCTTTTGTAGTAATTCCATACGTTGCTGCATTAATGCTTGACGTTCTTCTTGAGTTTTCGCTTCCTTCATTTTTTCAATCAAAGCTTGCATCGCTTGATGATGAGCACTACGTGCTGTTTGTATTGCTTCCACTCTAGCTTTTGCTTCAGCTTGTGCCTTAGCAATATGTTCAGGCAATTTAGGGGCTTTGGGAATAGCCATTTCAGGGGCTTTGACTTCGGGAATAGTCACTTCAGGGGCTTTGACTTCGGGGATAGTCACTTCAGGGGCTTTAACCTCTGGCGCAGGTGTCTCGTCAGCTAATGCAAAAGGACTTGCTAGAGCTAAAGAAACTAGAGTGGAAACAATATATTTTTTCATGGAACTCTCCATTGGACTAATGAATGTGATAGATATATTACAATCTAATCTCTCTATCATACCTTAACTATAACAAGATTAGATGAAAATTTTATTAAGTATCTATAACTCGTATTTATAGAATAAATATGTAATGTTCAGTAGCGTTTATTCAATATCATTAATAATAAGTATTTGTTTTTATTTTTAATAAGCTTGACTTTTTAGCCCATCCTTTGTCTAATTCCGTCCTTTATTTAGGTGTTCACCAGAATGAAAAGGGAAGTTGGTGCAAATCCAACACTACCCCCGTAGCGGTAATTAAGCATTTCAATTCAAAAACCACTGTGTATAACATGGGAAGATGAGTTGATTCTGTTCTGAGCTTATAAGTCCGAAGACCTGCCTAGATAATAGTCATATTTCGTGTTGCGGAGGGCAACCGGCATGGGCAGTTTCTGTCTTTAGAAATCCACATTTCTTAGTCTTAACCTCTGCACACTTTCAATTTGCATTTTGAAGGAAGTGTGTTTTATGAAAAAATTATTGATAGGCTTAGTTGCAAGCTCCATTTCACTTGTTCATGCCGATGAATTATTGCCTGAAGTAGTCGTCACCGCCACTCGTTCAGCGCAAACCGTCGATGAAACCCTAGCATCTGTTAGCATTATTACGCGCCAAGAAATTGAACAATCTCAAGCCACTGATTTACCCAATTTATTGCAAGGCATGGCAGGCGTTGATGTCACACGCGCGGGGGGTGCAGGACAAGCAGCCAGCGTCTTTTTACGTGGCACAGAAGCCGACCACACTTTAATCTTAATTGATGGGATCAAAGTTAGTTCCGCAACCTTGGGTTTATCTTCATTGCAGCATATTCCATTGGCTCAAATTGAACGAATCGAAATTGTGCGCGGTGCACGTTCTGCCTTATATGGTTCGGAAGCGATTGGTGGCGTGATTCAAATTTTCACCCGTAAAGCCAAACTGGGTAAACCACAAATTAATGTCCAGCTTGGCGCGGGTTCAGATAATCATTATCAAACCAGTATTCACGCAAGCCATCATGTTGTAAATAGTTGGTTGAGTATTACCGCAAATCATGAGCAAACAGAGGGTTTTGATTCCTGCAATGGCAGCGTTTCCGCAGGTTGTTTTACGATAGAACCTGATGACGATGGTTATAAAAACACGGGGATTAATTTACGCACAGGTTATCAATTTGATGAAAATAACAGTGCTGAATTACAATTTATGCGTACCCAAGGTAAGGTTGAATTTGATTCTTCTTTTGGTGGCAATGAGATTGATTTTTCTGAACAAATTTTAGGATTTAACTTTGATAGCGCGTTGAATGATAATTGGGTAACAAAGTTTAAAGTGGCTAATTTTATCGGTGAACAACAGAATGCGGGTGAAGGTGCGACGGGCTTAGCCCATTTTGATACAGAACGCTATCAATTTAGTTGGCAAAATGATGTTTTTATTGGAGATAATCACACATTCAATTTTGGTTATGATTTCCAAGATGAAATAGTCAAAAGTGATACCGCTTATATTGAAACCGAACGTGACAATCAAGGCTTTTTTACCCAATATCAAGCCCAATATGGTGCATTTTCAGCCATTGGCAGTTTGCGTTATGATGATAATCAACAATTTGGACATCACACCACAGGACATTTAAGTTTAGGTTATCGTTTTACACCCAATTTACGTTTAATGGCAGCTTACGGCTCAGCATTTAAAGCCCCATCATTCAATGAGTTATATTATCCATTTTTCGGTAATGCTGCGTTAGAACCTGAAGAAGCAGATAGTTATGAATTAGGCTTATTAGGACAAAGTGAAAATTATCAATGGTCGTTAAATGCGTATCATACTGAAATTGATAAGTTAATCGCCACTAATTATGATCCTGTGACTCAAAACTATTTTGCTGACAATGTGGATGAAGCTAAAATCACGGGATTGGATGCCAGTTTAAAATGGCAATGGCAACAATGGACAATCAATACACAATTAACTTGGTTGAAACCAGAAGATAAAACTACTGATTTAGTGCTACCACGTCGTGCGGAAAAGTCTGGAAAAATTGCTGTAACACGTCAGTTTGGCGCGACACAAGTCGGTGCAGAATGGATTGCACAAAGCCATCGTTTTGACGATAAAGGCAATCAGTTTCGTTTAGCGGGCTATGGTTTGTTGAATTTAACTGCAAGTTATAATTTGCGTACCAATTGGACATTTAATCTAAAACTTAACAATGTGTTAGATAAAAATTACGAGTTGGTTCGCCGATACAATACCGAAGGTCGGAGCATATTTGCAACGGTGCGTTATCAGTATTAAGCGATTATTTTGAG